>CAYTNQ010000020.1:0-46344 GCA_964439175.1 uncultured Anaerolineales bacterium
TGTCGTTATCGTCTTCGACGATGAGGAGCGTGTGCTTCATATTCATTTTGCTCTCAAGAGGATGATGCCCAAAAAAGACGACAATAAAAATGCGACCAGCGCTGCGTTAATTCAACGGTTCCTTGAAAATATCGAACCGGCAATGCTCGTCACCACGGGCATGACATTCGAATTCTTCAACCCGAAAATCCTTGCCACCACCCACCCAGCGCAATCCCTCTTGCAAAATACCAACCGCGCCGTAGCAGACGGGACGGTCACTGGTTCGCCCCCAACAAACGGGGCACTGGTAGATGGTGTAGATAAAACGATCCTTTTTTTCTTCGACCTCACTATGCTGATCACTGAACTTGCTGAAGGTTTCAGCCATCGCCCGCACACCAACTTTAAGTTTGGTGCCCAGAGGGATCACCTTAAACGCCAGTTCCGACACGCCAACTAAAGCGCCAAATTTGGAAACCCCATCAGCAAAGGCAGCACGGCCCGCCCGCAAAGCAAGCCCGCGTCCTCCCCGTGGCCCGTACATATCGTCAATAGCCTGTCCCAAGGCGCCGAAATCGGCAAAGTCAAACTCACGATTCAGATTCTGTGGTGGATAGTTATCAATCAGGTGCCTCAGCTTTGCCAGGTTGAGGACGGCATTGACCCCATTCTTGCCCATCACCTCTTCCATAGCTTCTAAATAAATACGTCCCATCAGGTTGGGGTAGTAAAGTCCGCTTTTGTCACCTGTCACGTTTTGCACCTCCGGATCTATAGTGACTGGGCACCCCTTTTGAATCAAACAATCTTCGCCAGTTCCTCGGCTGCTCGTTTCATATCAAGAAACAGCAAACCAAGCTTGGCCTGCGAGCGGGCCAGAACGGTCAACACTGCCTCTTCGCCTACCGACATCAAGATGACAAAGCCACCTTCACCCCGGATATAAACCTGATCAAGGGTACCGCGCCCCAGTTCGCTGGCAATCCGCTCTCCCAACGATAGCATTGCCGCCGACATCGCCGAGACGCGGTCTTCCTCAACATCGGCAGGGAGTGATGAGGCCATCGTCAGTCCATCCACACTCACCACGGCCGAAGCCTCAATATCGGGACTGCTTACTTGCAGGTCCTTAAGGCAGGCAATCATTTTCTCGGTACGAGTTCGTTCGGCCATTATAGCTCCACCTTACTTGATTAGAACGGGAGACAATCGGGAAATTGTCCCTTTCTCATGAAGCAACCAAGGTAAGAATAAGTAGCAAACTACCACCTATGTAGGAACACAGAACGGCTGTTAAAATAAACATGAACGCAGTATACCACAGATTCCATGCAATTGACAAATAAATTTCGGAAGGACACGGGTCTGATTCTCGATCAGATCGAATTTTGAGGAGCCAGTACCCCCAGATACTGAACGTCACGGTATCTCAGGTGCTGGCTCCTCAAAATTTGGATCCATTGATGTTCATCAAGCAAAAGTCTCACAACCGACCGCTGGCAGGAGCAGTTGAACTACGCATCAAGCAAAAATAGCGTTGAAAGTAGCTGCATCGATAGTCTCTTCGCGCACCAGCCGCTCGGCGATTTCAGCCAATTTGTCGCGATTGGCAATCAGAATCCGCTTGGCAGTCTGGTAGGCCTCGTCAATCAGATGTCGCACCTCTCTGTCAATCTGACGCGCGATCTCTTCACTGTAGTTTCGCTGCTCGCTGAGCTCACGCCCCAAGAAGATCAACTCTTCTTTTTCACCAAAAGTCAACGGGCCTAATTTTTCGCTCATTCCATACTGGGTGACCATTGCCCGTGCCAGTTTGGTAGCCTGTTCCAGATCATTGCTGGCACCAGTGGTCACATCGCGAAAGATAATCTCCTCAGCAACACGACCACCCAGCAACGCTGCCAAATCGGCCTTGAATTTATTGCGATGCCGCAGATAGCGATCTTCCTCAGGGATTGTCATCGTGTAGCCTCCGGCCATACCTCGGGCCACGACGGAAACCTTATGAACCGGATCACAATCGGGCAGCATTTTCATCACCAGAGCGTGCCCTGCCTCATGATGGGCAATGATCTGCTTTTCCTCCTCGGTGATCACGCGACTCTTTCGCTCTGGCCCGGCAATGATCTTTTCGATGGCCTCCTCAAATTCAGCCATCTCGATGACCTTTTTATTGCGCCGCGCAGCCAGGATAGCGGCTTCGTTCACCAGGTTCTCAATGTCGGCCCCCACAAAACCTGGAGTCTGTCTGGCAATGATCTCCATATCGACTTTGGGGCCGATGGGCTTGCCGCGCACGTGGACTTCCAAGATCTTCTTGCGTCCATTCCAATCAGGCCGATCCAGCACCACCCGCCGGTCAAACCGGCCCGGACGCAGCAACGCCGGGTCCAGGATGTCGGGACGGTTGGTCGCCGCCATCACAATCACGTTCGTGTCCGTGTCAAACCCATCCATCTCCACCAGGATCTGGTTCAACGTCTGCTCTCGCTCGTCGTGACTGCCACCCAGTCCCGCGCCCCGGTGCCGTCCCACCGCGTCGATCTCGTCCACAAACACGATACACGGACTGTTGCGCTTGGCCTGGTCAAACAGGTCCCGCACCCGGCTGGCACCCACCCCGACGAACATCTCCACAAACTCACTGCCCGAGATGCTGAAGAAGGGCACCCCCGCCTCGCCCGATACCGCTTTGGCCATCAGCGTTTTGCCGCAGCCGGGAGGTCCCACCATCAGCACCCCCTTGGGGATGCGGGCGCCCAGCGAGATGAATTTCTCCGGCTCGCGCAGGAACTCCACCACCTCCGTCAGCTCTTGTTTGGCCTCGTCGGCGCCGGCCACGTCGTCGAAGGTGACGGTTGGCTTGTCGCCGGTGAACATGCGCGCCCGGCTCTTGCCAAAGCTAAGCGCCTGATTGCCGGCCCCCTGGGCCTGTCGAAAGATGATAAAGAAGAACCCGCCAATCAGTATTAACGGCAAAATCGCACTGAAGATGGTCAACCAACCACCCCACCAGCTAGCAGGCGCAACCTCGACCTTAATCTTCTGCAGATTGTCCTTGCTGACTCCCAGGCGTCCCAGCGTTTCGATCACATCCAGGCCAGGTTCCTTATGGGACACCAACTTCTTTCCATCATTTAACACAACGTCAAGGCTGTCTTCTTGTACGACGATTTTTTGTACTTGCCCCTGTTGCGCCAGGTCAGCCACCTGGGTGATGGGTACTGTTTCAGGCATTTCGGTCTGCCTGAAGAACATGGCATATAGAAACGCCGCAATCATTACCAGCAAGACTAAATAAAGGACTCTTGACCACTTCATCTCTCAGACTACCCTCTTTACCCTGCCCACAGCAGGCACTTTAATCTAACCCCAACTAGTGAAGCACACCCCCTCTGCCACCTGCTACGCAAGGGATTTGGAGGCACAAATAGGTTCAGTTTGATAAGTATTTAGCAATACGAAGTTTACCACGAGGCAAGAACCGTGTCAAAATGGGGAGATTATTTGCGCTATACCCTGCCAAATGGTACAATGCGCAGCGCTGCCTTGTCACGGCAACGGGCAGGCGAGTACGCTGACTGGAGATTTGTATGGAAGCATTCGAACACCAATTGGTAGCTTTCCTCGAGCAGCTCTTTCACGCCATCAACTGGGGGGGGGTAGTGATCATTATGGCGCTGGAGAGTGCCAACATCCCCATCCCCAGCGAGGTAACCATGCCGCTGGCCGGTTGGTTTCTGGCCGAAGCCCAAGGCAAAAGTATGTGGTATGCACTTCTGGCAGGTGGTTTTTATGGCGCCCTGGGCTGCACCATCGGCTCAATCGCCAGCTACGCGCTGGGAGCTTACGGTGGACGCCCCTTCCTCGAACGCTATGGCAAGTACCTGCTTATCACTCGCCACGACCTGGAAAAAGCCGACCACTGGTTTGAGCGGTGGGGCAATCGGGCCGTTTTCATCTCTCGTCTGCTGCCCATTGTGCGCACCTTTATTTCCTTCCCGGCCGGCGTGATGCGCACACCTTTCTCTACCTTTGCCTTGTATACCTTCGTCGGATCCTTCATTTGGTGCGCTGCGTTGGCCCTGGGGGGTTATATGTTCGGCGCCAACTGGCAACAACTGCGCGCCATCATGCGCCCCTTCGACATCCCCATTGCCCTGGTCATCCTGGCCGCTGGCGCGTGGTATATTTACCACCACGTCAAGAATTTTCGGGAAGCCAGCAACATAGCAGCAAAAGAAAGCACCGATTGATTCCCCCGGTTGCTTCCCCCGGCATTAGATATTCTTTTGTTAAACACAGAGCCAGACTGTATGATGTGGGGACCTGCGAGAAATCGTAGGTCCTTTTTGCCCATAGACCCCCGGTCTTGTCAATGTACTATTTTACCACAATTCGGGCGTGGACAGCGTAAATTTTCCGTGAATTTTAGCAGACTTAAAAATAGCAAAAGATGACGTTACTACTTTGACAATGTCATGTTTCGACATGTCACCCTGAGCGAAAGCGAAGGGTCTCGTTCGCCAGGAGCGAGATTCTTCGCTAACGCTCACCTGTGCCTGCGGCCCAAGTGCAGGCAGAATGACACTGAGAAAAAGTGGAACATGACATTGTCAAACTACTCAGGCCACCAGGTAACCCTTGAGAAGGTTTGGTGAGAATTTTCAGAGCGATAATGCCTTGGCTTACCGAAAATTGCCCTGTTAGCAAAGTTATGCGCAACCTTCGCAAGGATACCTGAGTAGTTGCAAGATGACGCAAAATAAACGCCAAAATATGATATAATGAAAGCATTACCGCCCTAAGTGCACCTTGGCATGGTTTATAGACTGAAATGGAAGTCGCTTCGTTTTTCGCCGTTACAGCTTGAAAAACCCTTGAACCCATCCCAAAAGTATGATATACTTTTGAAAGTCCCATCCCGATTCCCAATCTCTCGTCAAAGATAAGGATAGATGGAAGCCCTTCAATAACACAAAGGGATCGGCTATGATTGCCTGCCCCTCTATTGCGGATGCAAATAGCGGTAACCGTCCGGCGCACGATGCCCTGGGACGGCTGCCGCTTTCTGCTTTTAACCGGCATCTGAACCACAGCATTTTTGCCATCCCGGCATTGGACTATTTTATCATCTATGCTCCCCTCCATAATCTGGCCGCCCTGGTGGACCGCCCGGCTGTAGTGCGCTTGCGGGACAGCCTGCTGTTCGGAAAAAGCGGCGGAGAAGGAAAGCTGAACGAGATTCTCCACATCTTAAAAACCGGGGCCGAGCCGACGCCATCGCCCAAGCAAAGGGATCTGGCGCCGGCTTTCCTGGGATTGCTGCCCACCCGGGGCTGCAACCTCTCCTGCCGGTATTGCGGCTTCATGACCTCTGATGAATCCAACAAAGTGATGGACCTGAAGTTAGCACGAGATGCAGTGAACTGGTACATGGACCTGGCCAGCAAGTCGGGCCTGCGCGATGCCGAGATTCACTATTTTGGCGGAGAGCCATTCTGTGCGGAGGAGGTACTGGATCTAACCGTCCACCTGGCGCGGATCAGGGCTGAGAAGGCTGGGGGTACAGTTCGCTTCGAGGTGGCAACGAATGGGACCTTTAACGAGGAACGTTGTCAGTGGGCGGCGGACAATCTCGACACAATTGTACTATCGCTAGACGGTCCGTCAAACATCCAGGATCAGCATCGGCCTTATAAGAGCGGAGGGGGTAGCTTCGAGATGGTTGACCGCAGCGCCAGGATTCTATCCGAAGGTAGTGCGGCCCTCTTTTTCCGCGCCTGTGTCACCGCCCAGACAGTGGATAGAATGCCTGAAATTGCGGCCTGGTTCTGCCAGAACTACCGCCCCCGGGGCGTGTGCTTTGAGCCGGTTCAGCCCATGACCCAACCCGGGGCATTCCAACTCGAACCACCGCATCCGTGGGAATTCGCCCGCAACTTCATCCAGTCTGCCTGGGTTCTCGAAGCTTACGGAGTGGAGCCGGTCTACACCGCCGCAGACATCCGCCACAAACGGGTGAGTTTTTGCCCCGCGGGCCGGGACGCGGTCATCGTGTCTTCCGATGGCCTCATCAGCGCCTGTTACCTGCTCCGGCGAGACTGGGAGGCAAGAGGTCTAAACCTATGCCTGGGACGCATGCGGGACGACGGCTCGGCGGAACTGGATGGAGAAGCCGTAGCCTTCGCCCGGAGTCTGAACGTCTGGAACAAGTCCTTCTGTGCTCGCTGCTTTTGCAAATGGCATTGCGCTGGTGGATGTCACGTGAATCACGCGTTGCCCGATTCAGCAGGCAGCTACGACCGCCTCTGCATTCAGACCAGGATTATCACCTTGCGCAACATCCTTAAAGCCATGGGGCAGGACGACCTAACCCACGAGTTACTAGCGGATTGCGTAGCGCTGGGGAGAGCAATCCAGCAGACCTCAGACATGCTCGTTGACGTGGAAGAGCAGTTGTGATGGGCAAAACGATGCCGCACAGCGACGATCGGCTCATCTATCACTGCGCGCCAGCTATCACCTGGCTGAGAGATGCCGACCAGACCCTATTGGTTGATGCGGAAAGAGGACGGCTCTGGGCCATCCGTGGCGTGGAAGCGGCAATCTGGGACTTTCTGACCTTCGCTTACCCTTACGAAAAGATCGTCCACTTTCTGTCTTTGCTGATGAGAGCCTCCATCGACGAAGCAGAGAGGACATTCCTCGCTGCGTTACGTGGCTGGCACAGGAGGGGCATTGTCCAGGTTGTGAAGGAAAGCGAACGTGGCTAATCTGGCGATCAGCGCCGTCTGTAATCAGAACTGTCCGTATTGCTTCACACTTGATCACCTGAACAGTTCCGGAGCAGGCCGGGACTTCCTCGATATCGGCGACTTTGAGGCAAGGTTGAGTTTTCTGGAGCGGTCTGGCATAGACGAGATCCGACTGTTGGGTGGCGAACCAAGCCTGCATCCGCGATTCATCGAGCTGGTCGAGCGAGCCAGGAAGACCGGCAAGCGTATTACCATCTTTTCCAACGGGCTGATGCCTGAAAGGGTGCTGTCTTATCTGGAATCACTTCCCCTGACGGAATGTACTGTGCTCGTGAACGTCAACGAACCGCGCATAGTCGGGGAGGAGACCCATATGCGGCGCTACGCCGCTATTCGGCGACTGAGAGGACGGGTTTTACCGGGATTTAACATTTACCAGGCTGATTTCCAGCTCGATTTCTTGTTGCCGGTGATCGCCAAGGCTGGCTGCCGGCCAGCTATCCGCCTGGGCCTGGCCCAGCCTTGCCTTTCCGGTGATAACCAATACGTGCATCCCAACCAATACGTGGCTATCGGGCAAAAAATCGTCCGCTTCGCCCGCACTGCAGCCAGCGCAGGCGTGAGGCTGGAGTTCGACTGCGGATTCGTGCGTTGTATGTTCTCCGATGCAGATCTGGCAACGCTCAAAGCGTTGGGCACCGATGTCGGCTGGCGATGCAATCCCATCCTGGATGTGACGATAGAAGGCCAGGTGATCCATTGCTATCCTCTGTCCGGGCTAGGAGGCGTGCCTTTGACGGCGGAAACCGACGCGCCGGGCCTGCGCAGCACCTTCGAAGCTCGCACCCGGCCCTATCGCCAGGCAGGCGTCTTCCAGGAATGTTCCACCTGCCCCTTCAAGACCTCCGGTGAATGTCCCGGCGGCTGCCTGGCCGTTACCATGCGACGCTTCCGCCACACGCCGTTCACCTTGGCCGTTCCCTACCAGGAGATGGCATGATGAGCATCTGGGTCATCCCTTACGTGGATCAAGATATCTCCTTTTGGGGAGAGATCGCCGATAGATTTGGTATGTATGTCAAAGAGGTCTATTTTCCGGTGTTCGGCGGGGTCATCGCTTCCGGCCGTAGCAAACAACCTGAGAAATTTATGGAGACCTTTTTGCGCCATGCCCCTCTGTCCAAGTCGGTATTGGTCAATCCGATTGTCCTGCCCCGGCCCGCCGAGGAAATGGCGCCTCACATCCTGGATGTCCTGAAGAGCTTGCACGGTGACTTTGGCGTGAGCAGCGTGACCGTTACCAATTTGACGTTGGCCCGGCTGATCAAAAAGACTCTCCCAGAATTCAAGGTCACGGCTTCTATCCTGATGGGGGTCGCCACGCCGTTGCAGGCATTGGTGGTGCGGGACCATGTGGATGCCATTACCGTTGACAACCGGCTGGTACGCGACCTCTATGGCTTAAAGCGGTTACGCCAGGCTTTTTCCGGGGAGATTCGCCTCATCGTCAACGAAGCCTGTATTCCCGGCTGCCCTTATCGCATCCAACACTTTTACGAAATGGGCTACGGCGATTTCTTTCCTCAGTCCCTGTGCCAGCAAATGTTGGACGAACTCCCGTGGCTCCGGCTGACCGGGGCCTGGATATTGCCCCGGCATCTGGCCTATTACGACGGCCTCTATGACAGCCTGAAATTAGCCGGGCGAGTTACGCTGCGTGACCGCGCTAAGTACCTGACCGTCCTGAACGCCTACGTTCACCGCCAGCCGATTCTGCCCAGGGACATCGGTGGTGGGCCAGCCTCGGTGCTGGAGGCCATTGACGTATCGGACAAACTGTTCGAGTTTATCTTGCGTTGCGACAAACATTGCCACGCCTGCTCAGTTTGCCGAGACTATTATGAGCGGGCCATCAATGAAAAGGAGATAATCCATGCCGGAAGAAACCCATCAGAATGAGCAAGAAACAAAGCAGGAACAGGAGATCGGTCAGGAACCCCAGGTGTTCGCCGTGCAAAGAGACCTGGCCGGCTGGCGGTTCAGCCGCCGGGATTTCCTGACCGCCGCCAGCGCAGCCACGGCAGCCGCCGTAGCCGGGACGGCCACTGGTTGCGGAGCGCCAGCGCCAGGCACCGAAGTTGAAGCGACCACTGTGCCGGCAACGTCCACACCTGCCCCCACCAAAGTCATGCAAATCACCAGGACTCCGACCCCGACCAAGACTCCCAAACCCACCAAGGCACCCACTCCAACCAAGACTCCCAGTCCAACCCGGACTCGTACACCCACCAAAACTCCCACCCCAACCAAGACTCCCACCCCAACCCCAGAGCCAGTGCCGCTGGCTGAGTTTGTAGAGGATGTGACTATACCCGATGACACGGTCATGGAGCCAGGGTATGCGTTCACCAAGACCTGGCGGGTGAAGAACAGCGGCAGCATAGACTGGGGTGAGGGCGTAAAACTCATCTTCCGGGATGGTGATCAAATGGGAGCAACCAGCCCAGCCCCCGTTTCCAACGTAAAGCCTGGCGACACGATTGACATTAGCCTGGAGATGGTAGCCCCGACTGAAGTGGATAACTACAAGGGCGAATGGCATCTGGAGACAGCCGATGGATCCTGGTTAACCACCCTTTGGGTCGTCATCGCCGTCGCTTCGCCGGAGCCGATCCCGGCTGGACAGGAAGGAATTGAGATTCAGGTCACCCAACCCGATGGAGTGACGCGCACCTTTACCCTGCCCTGCGGATCGCCGATCCCATCCGGTGCGGTGTGCGTCTGCAACTGCGTCGTTGCCGAGTTGCCAGGCGAGCCCGGCGAGGTCCCACCGGGCCAGGAAGGGATTAACTTCACCGGCCCTGGCGGCGAAACGCGTACTATGCCGTGCGGCTCGCCACTTCCACCTGGATGGACTTGCACTTGCAATTGCGTAAGCGTGCCGCCGGCGTGTGGCTGCGTCGGTCACTGTTCATGCGATAGGCAGGGTGGTCACTATTGGTATCCCTGCTGAGCCAGTCCGGTTGGGACGCCTGGCAGTAATGGACCTGAATAGAGAGACGTCTGTGGAATTCTTTGCCGTTCCCATAGAGGGCAAGTTCATTCTCTACCGCCCGCTGCTGCAACTGGCCTTCGTGGGGAATCAGGCCATGGCCGATTTGGCGTTGCATCTGGCGCGCCAGGAATCTCCTGCTGCCGACGCAGCGGAGGAGGTGAGGGCTTTTCTCAGCACCATCGGCTTTTTCAAGCCAGACCCAGCGCCGCCTCCACAACCCGATCCCGCGTATCGCCCTACCACAGCCGTACTGCTGTTGACCAATCGTTGTAATTTGCGCTGCACGTACTGTTATGCTAGCGGCGGGGAGGGACTCATCCAGGATCTTTCGCCTGAATTATCCCGAACAGTGATTGACCATGTGTGCCAGAATGCTGTGGATTCAGGCCAGCCGCACTTCGATCTGACCTTCCACGGGGGCGGAGAGCCCCTCCAGGCCTGGGAAATCCTGCGTGAGGCAACAACCTACGCTCGAAGCAAAGACCTCCCCTGCCACGTCTCCCTGGTCAGCAACGGCGTCTGGCCAACGTCCCAACGGGAGTGGATCCTCCACAACCTGGACAGCCTCAGCATCTCCTTCGATGGGGTCCAGGAGACCCAAGACCGCCAGCGACCCTTCGCCTCCGGCCGGGGGTCATTTAAGGCCGTCATGCGCACCATAGAGGCGCTGGATCAGGCTGAGTTCCCTTACGGCATCCGGATGACGGCCACGGCTCCCTGGCAAGGACGGCTACCGGAAGACGTGCGTTTCATCTGCGAGGAGACCGGTTGCCCGGCTATGCAGGTGGAGCCGGCCTTCAACACCCGCCGGGGCCAACATCAAGGACCTAGCCAAGAGGAAAGCGAAGCCTTCATAGAAGCCTTCATGGAGGCCTTTGAGATTGCCAGCCAGGCGGGTCGGCAATTGACCTACTCCGGCGCCCGGCCCTGGCTGCTGGCTCAGACCTTTTGCACTGCGCCTTATGGTGCGCTCATCGTCAACGCCGGCGGGAATCTGGTGTCCTGTTACGAGATCGCCAGTGAGAGCCATACGCTGGCGGAGATGTCAACGGTGGGCCACGTCGTCGATTCTCAAATTATCGTGGACGAAGGGGCACGGAGCCGTCTCCTGACGTACCTGGAAGAAAAGCGTGCCAGGTGCCGGGATTGCTTCTGCTCCTGGCACTGCGCCGGCGATTGTTACACCCGCTCTTTCGTCGCCACAAATGGAGGCCTTCAAGCCCCAAGCCCGCGCTGCCACATGAATCGGGAGATCACGGCCCGTATCTTGCTGTGGTACATTATGGCCGGCGACGGCGTCTGGCAGGGACAGGGAGCGCATCCGCAGACGGCGCAACTGCTGCGCACGTTTTGAAATCAGCCGGTGAGCGAGACTTAGGTGGCCTTACTGACCTTTTGGGCAGCGGCCGTAGATGTCAGCGAATGGATTTCTCGCCGACTCGCTGATTCACTGATTCGATAGCTGAAAGCTTACAGGGTGGTAAACGATTATGTCGGTCGTGACAGAGACAATGCCGGCGCGCTTGAAAGCGATCTACGAAGAGGTTAGCGACCTACACCAGGAAAAATCTAACCTCGATGCTCTACGGGGTGACTGGGAAGCACACGTGGCCCAGGCCAGGCAGCAAATTCCCGGAGTTCACGTTGAGGCGGAGGGAGAGATCCTGTATCTGGGCCAACTCTCCCCCGGCTGCCAGGTTTGTAAGGATGGCACCTGGGATTGCATCTTCATCACAATGCAGTGCAATCTCGATTGCAAGTTCTGCTATAGCCCTCATGCTATTCCCAGAGATTACGCCGGTTCAGTCTTCGGCTCAACCCCTCAACAAATCGCGGAGAACCATGCCAGGACGTGCATTACCGGGATCAGCTTCTCCGGTGGTGAGCCCTTCCTAGACGCGCAAAGACTATTCGACTGGGTCGCCTGGTTTAAAAGTCGCTTCCCAGATAGGTATTACTGGGTTTACACCAATGGTCTGTTCGCCGAGGAGGAGAAGCTGCGACAATTGGGGCAACTGGGCGTTGACGAGGTTCGCTTCAACCTGGCGGCCACCGGTTACGACCACCCCACGGTTATGGACAACTTGAGGACGGCCGTCCGCTACATTCCCAATATCACCGTCGAAATCCCGGTCATCCCCGAACACGCGCCCAAGCTCCTTTCATGCCTCGCTGATTGGTATGTGCTGGGTGCCAGGTTCCTCAACCTGCACGAGTTGATGTACGAGCCAGGCACTAACTCAGCCTCTATGGCCGGTCCGCGGCGACCCATCGTCACCAGGGACGGGCACCGCAGCCAGATCAACCCCGAAAGCCGTGCTTTAACGCTGGCTGTGATGAAAAAAGTCCAGGACGAGGGCCTGTCCCTGTCGGTCAACGACTGTTCGCTGCAAAGCAAGATCAGGCAACTGCGCGGACGGCGGCGCAGCCTGGCCCCTCTGGTGAAAGCGTCCCACGAGAAGCTGGTTGGAGACGAGACCTACCAGAGTTATTGCGCCTACTGGGGTGAGGAGGAGATTCACTTCTTCCATCCAGACTCCCTGCCCGAAATGCGCCAACGATACCCTGATTACCAGTTCGTCCGGCTCGTCAGAACCGCCCCGTTGTCCCTCCAAGACAGAGGGAGATGGGTCGCTTTCGAGAATCTATGATTAGCGGTCGAGCGTAGAACTAATGCACGTGAGCCATTGGCGTCAAATTGAGTCCAGCGGCCTTGGCCCAAGCCGTGCCCATTCCCGGGAACGGGAGAGGAATGAGGTGAGACAAGATGACTGTCATTATTTTCGGTCTTGTCTTCATAGCAATAAGTTTCTTGCCTAACAAACTTGTCAACCAGGTAGTGAAACTCGTTATCGCTATATGGGGCAGGTCGAAAGAAACGCCAACGATAATCATACCTGGACGTGGAGCCGTTGAGCCAAGTTTAATTGGAGACATAGCTCTTCCTCTATTCGTGCGAGGTGGTCTTTTCCTTGTGGGGCTTATTGGCGTAGTCGTGGGCGCATACGTATCGGAAATTGTTCCGCCACCCATTCCCGCTGCTTTTGCTCCTACTCCGACACTCATGTCAACTTTCATACCTGCCCCCCTACTGACCTTGGCACCCACCAACACTTCAACGGTAACTAGCATACCAACGCATCTCCTATGCCCACGTTCACCCCACCCCCAACTGTTGCACCAGCCAACACTCTCGCGGTTACTCCTGTTCCAACCGAAACACCAACATCTGATTCTAACTCCCAAGATGCAATATATTTAATTTTTGACGCCCATGACTTCATCATCAATGAGCTTAACGGCCTCCCTCAGACAATCACAGCTGAAGAAATTTGGTGCTCAAATGCTAGCGAAAAAAGGCGTGAAATGCATGCCCTAATTGAGCAATACAAGCCATGCAGCGTCTACTTTAAAATAGTAGTGATAGAAATGGGGCAGGACCAATGTCATAGGTTACAGATCAGATACATTGGGGAGGCAGGGGAGGCGAAAGCTAGCGGCCTTGAAATATGTACGGTCGAGCAATGGGCATACCTACCAGAACAGGCACAAAGGCGTACTATTGCAGAAATGGTTTTCTCGACATATTATCTAGACAGAACTGACGGACAGTTCTGCATCAGCAGTGCCAAGAAACTAAGGTTTTGGTTTAATTCAGATCATATAAATCCAGATGCCTGGAGGTTTATCAGCAGTGATGCTGTCTGGCCACCAACTCCATCACCAATTCAGTAGATGTTTCGTGCCACATTCGCACCTACCCAACTTTCCGGTGCAAAATACAGTCAGCTTCTGTCGCTGGCAGTTTATTTCCACATCATCGCGGTTATAGCCATACGATTTACGGCTGAAAAACGGAGAGAATAAGGAGCGCAAAGCATGAAGTACCCGCGCCGTGATCTGGCCTTTACGTGCAGCCGGCGGCAGTTTCTACCGGCCTTACTTCAAGAGATGTTCGTCATGGCCAGTGTCTTCAAGGGCAGACAGGGTTTCCGATTGTCCGAACTGGGCAGCCTGCCGGATTCCCAACTGGCTCAGATAAAGCCTATCGTAAACCCGGAGTATGAGATATTCATGGATCAGGGCCACGTGTGCAGCCGGTCCAGAAGAACAGAGGCTACGCTGAAGCTCTTCCCGATGGAGAAAGAGAACCTGACAGTCTTCAACATGCTTAACGGCCGACACAGCCTGGCTGAGATCGGCGAGCGCCTGTCCCAGGAGATGGGCTGGGATGAGGCCAAAGGGTTTGAACACGCCAGAGACCTGTTTCTGTCCCTGGTCAGCCACCTGGTTTGTGTCCCCAAAGACCCGCTTGAGCTTGAAGAATAGGATGACGCGTGCTATGCCCGCCGTTTTTCCGCTGCTTGAGGCGACTGAGGCTTTCAGGCCGGTGCGCGCCGCTGGGCGACCCATCTTCCGCCAGGATGGCCCGGAGTATGCTATATTCTACGCCCCCGGCTGCCTGTGCGTGGTAGCCCGGTTAGAAGCAGATCGCTTTGAGACAGCCATCACCTCGCTCGATGCTCCCCTGGTGCGTGAGTCCGAGGAAGGACAAAGCTCACCCGTGGACTGGAGAGCCGAGTTGTGGCGCCGGGCGGACCTGGCGATTGCGGAGGCAAAGCGTTTGCAGGAAGAACCTTTCAGCCCGGAATGTCTCACCCTGTACATGAATAACGAGTGCAACCTGAGTTGCGTATATTGCCACACTGATCCCTCGCCGAGACCTGTCGCCCGGCTGGAACTGGAAGCTATCGCTGCCGCTGGAGAGGTCGTAGCAGAAAGCTGTCGTCAGAAAGGCGTTCCTTTCTCTATCGTGTTTCACGGCGGCGGTGAGCCCACCCTGCACCGCCAGCGGGTTGATCGCGCCATGACCCAACTCGAGGCGGTAGCCTGTGCCCACGGCGTCGAGCCCTTTCGCTACGTGGCCACCAACGGCGCTATGTCTGAAGAGAAAGCCCGCTGGCTGGCGCGCCATTTTGATCTGGTTGGCCTGTCCTGCGACGGGCCAGCCGAGGTCCAAAACCACCAGAGGCCGCGCCGGGGCGGCAGAGGTACCTCGCGGGCCCTGGAGCGTACCGCCTACATTTTGCGCGAGGAGGGTTGCCGGCTTCACGTGCGAACGACGATCACAGGCGCGACGCTGAACCGCCAGGCCGAAATTGCGGACTACATCTGCCAGCAATTCTCACCGGAAGAGATCCATTTCGAGCCAGTCTACGTGGGCGGCAGGACCAGCGCCTTCGCCGGACTTGACGCCGATCAAGTCAACGAGTTCGTCACCAACTTCCTGGAAGCGCAGCGATTCGCCCGAGGATATGGGATTCTCTTGCTAAGCTCGGGCAGCCGGCTCGGTTCGATTCATGGCCCCTATTGCCACGTGTTCCGCCATGTGGTCAACCTGGTGCCAGGTGGCCTGGCCACCGCTTGCTTCAAAATCACCGAGGCGACTCGGATCAAGGAGAAGGGGGCGGACATCGGCTCCCTGGACCGCGATACCGGGCGCTTTGAGATTGATCACTTTCGGATACAAGCGTTGCGCCAGCAACTGAACGTCACCCTTCCTGAATGTGCGGATTGCTTCAACCGCTATCATTGTGCCAGGGAATGCCCCGACCGCTGCCTGCTCGACCAGGACGCCCACCCGGGCAGCGTCTCGGTGGTGCCGGGCTTTCGCTGCCGAGCCCAGAAAGCGCTGGCCTATGCAAGCCTCCGAGAGACCGCTGAGCGTCTGTGGTCTGCAAGGTTAGAAGAAGAAATAGTAGGGAATGGGAAAACCGTCTGTGGTGAATCCTCTCGTATCGTCTATGGAACAGCGATTCTTTGACCAGTTTTTCCGCGCCGCTCCACCGGAAGTAGACGTGGAGGCCATCCGGCGGGAGTGGTTGGCTCTTAAGCCACCCTATCGGGTGGATGACCGCCAGCTACCGCTGCCGGTGTGGGCCAGGCGAGGCTTCACGCAGACTGGAGAACAGGCGTGGACAGTACTTTGCCGGGATGTAAGTCACATTGACCACGCCCGGCCATTTTGCATCTACGTCCACATCCCCTTTTGCGCCAGCCGGTGTAGCTTTTGCGATTGCTACTCTTTCCGGCTGAAGCGGCACCAGGCCCAACATGTCGAGGGGTACATCAGCCTGTTGGACCAGGAGATGCGTCTCTGGAGTCAATTGGGCACGCTTGCTCATCGGCCCGTATCAACCGTACACTTCGGAGGAGGGACACCCACATTCCTGGGAGAAGAGCCCTTCAGCCGCCTAGTGCAAAACTGCCGTGAGCATTTTGACCCAGGACCGCAGACAGAATGGGCCCTGGAGTCCACCACGTCCGAACTCACTGACGAAATGTTCTCGCGGCTTGACGCTCTGGGCTTCACCCGGCTCCACGTCGGCGTGCAGAGTCTCGAGGATATTGTGCGTCGGCACATCAACCGACGGGAGCCCGCGGCGGTCGTGTTGGACAAGATCACCCAGGCGGTAGCCATGGGCTGGGTCGTCAGCGTAGACCTGATATTCGGCCTGCCAGGCCAATCTCTTGAAGGTCTACGGGACGACATAAAGTCCTTGTCGGCAGCCGGCGTGGACGGTTTTTCCCTGTACGAATTGCAACTGTCCTCTCGTAATCGCAAATTCGCTGAGGAACACGGTCTGGTGGAACGGCCACGCCTGGCCAACTACTTTCTGGCTCAGACTGCCTCGCGCCTGCTGGGCGCCCTGGGATACAGGAAAACCTTGTTCAACCACTTCGCCCGCGAGAAAGATACGAACCTCTATTTCACCTTTCCGGAGCGCGGAGAAGACTGTCTGGCTCTGGGCACTATCGCCGACGGCGTTTTCGGCGATTACCACTATCGTCATCCAGAGTATGCCGCCTACTGCCGGGGCGTTGGCGAAGCGTTCCCTGCCCTGCAAGGTGGGCTGCGAAGGAATGACCTGGAGAACCGATTGCACCCGCTGGAAGTCACTATCCTATCAGGGAGCCTCTCCCCGGATCTGTTTTTTGAATCGTTGGGCAGGGGCTGTTCTGAGAAGTTATTTCGTCACTGGCGGGAGTCGGCTCTGATTGAGGATGATACTCAGCCCGAGCGTCCACCTGCATTCCCCAAACTACGCCTGACGGCAAATGGCTCCTGGTTCACCGCAACGATGATGGCACAACTTTCGGCTCATCGTTGACCTTTCACATTTATTGCTCACTTATAACTTCCTCTATCCCCTAACAAAGCTTTTCGTTGTATTCCACATTCATTGCGGAGTACCGCTTTGCGGTGTAGTGCCCTCAGCCACTCCTTTCCGAGAGATCTCAGCCCCATTATGAAGAAGGTACCATTGAGGTTCGCGCTGTACGGTGTACAATAAATAAAGTTGACGCTTGACCTATTTAGCGAAAAGAAAAGGTGAGATAGATAATGAAAAGACTCGCTCAATGGCTTTTGGCTTTGAGCAGCGTGGTCGCTCTATTGCTGCTGCCGGCCGTGGTGCTGGCCGGCAATCTGCTGACCAATGGGAACTTCGAAAGCTTCAGCGACATCCCTGGCCGCACGTGGGATGGAATCAACGAAGAGGTTGGCACCGGCTGGAATTACTTTTACATCCCTTCCGGCACGCGGTTGGACAAGCTGCATTGGTTTAGCTCGCAAGATTTTGCCACGGCGTTCAATGGGCTGAATTACCGGCTGGAGGGAACTTATGCACAGAATATGTGGTCAGCCTACGAGTTCGACGCCGGTATCTACCAGCGGGTGACCGGCCTCATCACCGGCACGGTTTATGCCCTCGACGTGCCCCTCGTCACCTACTGGCGTGGCCCGGGCTACGCGGTCAGTGATGGGATCATGAAGAAATGGGTCGGCATAGACCCCTATGGTGGGACCGATCCCACCAGCCCCAATGTCATCTGGAGTGATGTCAACTCCCAGGACAAGGCATGGATCTACATGGACATCGCCGCGCGCGCCGAATCGGACGCCATGACCTTCTTTGTGCGCATCCAGGCTCCGGAGAACGCCTCGACTAACCACGTCGATCTGGATATGGTGTACATAGATGCCGCCAAGGCCGACCTGGCCCCCACGGTGAACCTGAACGCGACCGCCAGCGGCACTGACGTCACCTTCAGTTGGACTGGCTCGGCAGCGCCCGGCTGGGACCTTAAAGGAGTCGAGGTGCAATACCGGGACGAACTCAACGGCATGTGGCAGACTATCCAGGGCAAAACGGGGAACGGGGCCTCGAGCCATGCGTTCACCGGGCAAGCGGGCCACACCTACACCGTCCGCGCCCGTCCCTGGCAAACGATGGCTGAAACGTATAACGGTGATATTGACATGCCCGGCCTATGGGTTGAGAAGTCGGTCACGCTGGGGGGCGTCTTTAGCGGCTACGTGCGGAACCCCTTCGACATCGGTATCGGCGGCGCGACGGTCTCCATTACCGGCACTGAAAGCAGCACCAGCAGCGAGCCAGGGGGATTCTATGCGCTGGTACCGCCAGACTATGGAGCGCCGTACCCTGTCAGCGCCAGCGCCAGCGGCTACCAATCGCCGCTGCCTATCACGGCCACGGTCGCCAACGCGACCAGCGTCACCCCCATCACTTTCACCCTCAAGCCGGCCAACGACGCCATCCGAAACGGCGACTTTGAGAGCGATAGTAGGGACTGGACTCTCTCGGGGACGGGGAGTGCGACCGTCTTCAGTGGAGGTCATCGCAGCGGGATAGCCAGCCTGGAACTGACTGGCCCCATCTCCCTGACGCAAGACGTCCCCCTCTCAGGCGTTTACAATCCCACCCTCTCCTTCTGGTATAATCTGGGGCTGACGGGAGGGGATAGCTTTGAGGTGGCCCTGAGACAGGGGAGCACATTGCTGGCCTCGAAGGTCTTCACTGAGAGTGCTGCAACCGGGTGGCAGCACGCCTGGCTGGCTCTGGATCAGCCCAGCCAATATACCGGGACGCTCAGCGTGAGCTTTCACCTGACGGGCGGCCAGGTATCCCTGGACGAGGTCAGTTTGGGCGGTGGGCCACATACGGTTTTGTTGCCGGTCATTTTGCGATAGGCAGGCTTGGGCAGGCTGGAAAGCCTGCCCCACCGCTTTTCAGGCGGCTTGGGCAGGCTGGAGAGCCCATCCCAGGACTTTCCAGGCGGCTTGGGCAGGCTGGCCCATAGGTCCCCTCTCCCCTGTGCAGGGGACCGTGGGTGGGGAAAAGCCTGCCCCACGGCTCTTCAGATGGCCTATCAGGACTTCGGTAGCTGTGCCAGGCGGCGTGCCAGTTGTTGGATATACTGGCGATTCTCCAGCTTGTCTCGCCAGGTTAGAGGGACGGCTTCGACTCCCAGGTAAGCGCCCGAGACGGCACCGGCCATGGCACCCAATGTGTCCCGGTCACCACCGTTCAGGACGGCGCAGAAGAGGCAGTGCTCAAAGGATTGGGGATGACGGAGAAAAGCGTAAAGGGCGAAGGGCATTGACTCGTGCACGGCCACACTTTGACCCAGGTGCTGGGCTGCGTCGGATGGGAGTATCTGGTCGGCGATCAAGGTTTTGACCAGCGCCATCTTGTCCCGGATTTCGGCGGTACGAGCGAAGTCAATCAGGTTCTGGCAGAAAGGTTCGAAGGGGAAGGGGTCCTGGGGGGAAAGAGTCAGCGCCTGTACGATCGCCTTGGCCAGCACAGCCGCCCCATCTGTGCCGATGGGGTGGGCGTGGGTCACGACCGCCGAGGCGCTGACTTGCTCGTAGAGGTCCGGCGCATCGTGAAAGAAGAGGGCCAGTGGCGCAATCCGCATCGCCGCTCCGTTACCAAAGGAGCCCTGGCCGCCAAACAGACGCCGTGCTGCCTCGGCATAGGGCATCTCACCCTTTGCCACTATGGCGAAAATTGTGGGAGGGCCGATAGCGTAGCCCCGCCAGGGTTCACGCATGTAATTAGCGCGGAAGGTGTCGCCCAGATGTTGTGGATCGAGGTGACCGACCTCGAGGATGGACTCGGCCAGGCCGATGGCCATGGCCGTGTCATCCGTATAAAGGAGGACCTTGGCGTAAGCGATCTTGGAACGCAAATCCGCTTCCCCCAGACACTGGAAGGCCAGTTCGCCAATAGCGTCCCCCAGGGCGCTGCCCAGCATGCTGCCCAGAAACCTGGATTGCAAATTACCTACCTCGCAGCAGATTACCCGGCAACCTCAGAATGCGCTTCAGCAGCCCCTTCTTCAACGAGCGGCTGGGCATGTTCTCGACGCCCTCTTCGTAAGCGGCAATGGCCGGCAGCCACTGGCCCTGTTTCATCCGTAGCCGGCTGAGTGCCTGCCAGGCGTACATAGCCGAATCGCCATCGCCGATTTCTTCAAACATTGTGGCTGACTGCTTATAGGCATCGGCTGCTTCCTGGTAGCGGGCCTGGCCCTCCATGACGCTGCCCAGGTTGCCCATCACCTGGGCCTTGCCTGTGGCGTTGCCCAGTTCGACGAACACAGCATAGGCCTCCTCCAGGGCAGCTTCGGCCTGTACCCACTCGGCGAGTTCGCGCCGCGCCACTCCCAGGTCATTGAGGATTTCAGCCGCCCTTTGCCGATCCCCGGCCGCTTTGGCCGCAGCGTAAGCCTCAGCAAAAGCCTCGGCCGCGTCGGCAAAGCGGCCTGCTCGAAAATGGGTGATCCCCAGCCCGTGCAGTTTTACCGGATTATTCATCGCCAAACCCCTTATCGCGGTCAGTGGTTGGGGCGGAATGAGTGTCGTAGTCGTTAACAGGGGGCAACGGGACTCTCAGCGTGATTGTGGTGCCCTGATCAGGCGGCTCGGTAGTGGACTGAACGCTGAGGTGACCGTCTATCAGCCGGGTCCGTTCCCGCATATTCAACATGCCGAAACTGCCTCGTCGCTCGTAATTCTCTTCCACAGCCGCCACGTCAAACCCCCGGCCATCATCGCGCACCTGCAACGTGAGGGTATCAGGCGTGGCCGCCAGCTTGATCCACACGTTCGGGGCCGCTGCGTGGCGTTTGACGTTGTTGACTGCTTCTTGCACGATGGAGAAGATGGTGCCAGCTATCCTGGTGTCGAACTGACGCAGCAACACCGTTGGCTCAAAGTGCACAGCGAAATCCTCGGTGTCATTGAGTTGTTTTACGTAAGACTCCAGGGTAGGCACCAGTCCTTGCGTCTCGAGAATGATGGGCCGCAACTCAAAAAGAACCATACGCGCTTCGCGGGCGGCTTGATGGACCAGGCTGCGCAGCGCATCTAATTCGCTTAAAGCAGCTTCTGGCTTCACCTGCAGCAATCGCTGCAAGTGATCAATGCTCATACTGATCGCCGAGAGCATCTGCACCGTGCCATCGTGCAAGTTACGGGCCAGTTCGCGGCGTACGTCCTCTTGTGCCTGGATAATGCGGTCGCGTTCTTCTCGCAAGCTGGTGTAAAGCCGCGCATTTTCGATGGCGATGGCCGCCTGTGCCCCGATGGAGGTCAACAATTGCAGGTCTTCTGCATCAAAGCCACCGCCCGAATATTTGTTGAGCACTTCCAACACGCCAATGGTACGCCCCTTGATCTTGAGGGGAGCAGCCGCGATGGACTGAGTGAGGAAGCCGGTCCGCACGTCAACCCGCGAATTGAAGCGTGGGTCTGTGCGCGCATCATTGGCGAGCGTCGGCTTACCGTGCCGCGCCACCCAACCGGCAATTCCCTCATTGATGGAAATGCGCTGGCGGCGCAATATGTCACTCCCTCCACCATGGCTCACTTCAAACACCAGGTCGCTTTTTGCTTCATCAATAAGCATGAGGGACGAGGCACTGGCACCCATCACGTCCTTGGCGAACTGCATGGTGTTGGTCAGCAATTCTTTGAGGTCAAAATTGGTGACCAAGGCCTGGCCCATCTGATAGAAGAAGCCAAGCTGCCTTAACCGTTGCTGAGCCAGGGAGAGGTCGGCGGTCAACGTGACGAGCTGGCCGATCCCGCGCGCGAATTTTCTCAGCACAAGGCGCTGAGCCAGCCCAAAGGACAGGCCAGGTAGGATCAGGCTTATAGAACCAATGACGCGCATGTCGCGCAGCAAAGGGGCATTGGCCAAGACAAGATTATCAGCCGACAGACGATTGGTAGAGAGAGGGGATTCGTCAGGTGATGGAACACACCATATGCCTTCCAACAGCCGACGCTCAATCGCAGTCTCCCAGCGATCAACAACGGACAATGCCTCAGGTGGGAAGTTACCCGCCCGCAACCGCTGCGGGGGACGTGCCTGAAAGAGGATTGAGCCCGCCTCTGCTTGAAACACCCCCATCAGCAATGCCAGAGCCTGACGCAGCATCGTGTTCGCGTCACGCGTAGTTGCCAGATCGAGGAACATACCGAGGATGACAGTATCATCGGACACAGCACTGGATGGGGCATGGGGGGAAGATATTATCTCAGCCATGAGCTACACAATTTTCTCAGCAAAACCCAGTACCCTGTCACAGCGATTATGCAAAACGAAGACCTCTCCCAAGGGGACAAAATTAATGTGACGGGGCATTGGCCCAGGCAAGGTGCTAATAAGTGATCTCAAGCAGCCCCTCGGCGACCTTGCGCATCGCCTCGGCTGAAAGGGCACTGAGTTGCATCGCCACCCGCACGTAGAGCAGGTTGCCAGGCTGAAGCATAAAATTTCGCACGTCCTCCGGCAACTGCGCCAACTGCTCCAGTTCGTCCACACCGGCTATCTGCTCGCCACGCGGTCTAATGCCCTGATCAAGAAAATATGCCATGGGTACGTCCAGGAAGTTGGCCAGGGTCTCCAACTCGAGCAAAGAGATGTCGGTCCGGCCAAATTCGTAACTGCCGATGCGGCTGGTAGAGCAGTCGAGCAACTTGGCCAGGTCCTTTTGGGAGTAACCGGCCTCCATCCGCGCCTGCCGTAGCAACACGCCGACGATACGACGGCGCAGTTCCAGCGCCTCTTCAACCGGCAAATCCCGATCGTCATCATTGGGAATGGGCTCATCTGACCAGAAATAAGTGATGGGCACGCGATAGAGGTACGCCAACACCTCCAGATGAGGGAGTGAGAGGTCGCGGCGTCCATACTCATAATCAGAGATAGCGCTCGACGAAACCCCAGCCGCCCTGGCGGCATCTTTGATGCTCATACCAGCACGGGTCCGGGCATTCCTCAGCAGCACGCCCAATATCTTCTTACGTATAGTAGCTGCCTCTACCTTTTCCATCGGCCCGCTCCTATCCATTCCTTGTCTTTTCACCAATTCAGGAAGCTATATCCTCACGAGTTCGCATACAGGTCCCAACAATCTCTATTATAACATAATATTTGCGATCTGACCGGCATTATAGCCCACATGTACTATAACGACAAGCAAAGAAAAGTACAGTATTTGGAAGCAATTGACGCACACCAGGACGGTAGGAGCACCCCTTCCCCGAAGGGGACTTATAGGTGCGGGTGCCCGCCGGTTGTGGGCACCGTTGCCTGCTGTCGCCACCCAATTCACAGGTCAGCCAGCGCTGCCTCCAGGTCAGCCTGGAGATCCTCCACGTCTTCAATGCCAACGGCGTAGCGGATCAGCCCCGCCGGCACACCCGAGGCAACCCGTTCCTCCTCAGTCAACTCGACGTGGCTGGTCAGCGCTGACGGGCCGACGACAGTTTCGACCTGGCCCAGATTGGCCGCCATATACGCATAGCGCAGGCGGGGCAAGAAGCGAGCGACGACGTCCATATCTCCCTCAAGCTCGAAGCTCAGCACACCCCCAAAGCCAGCCATCTGCCGCCTGGCAATCTCGTGACCTGGGTGGCTCCCCAGACCCGGATAGTAGACACTCGCCACCTTTGGATGTCCTTCCAGAAACTGAGCCAGCGCCAACGCGTTTTCGTTCTGGCGCTGGACACGCAGCCCCAGTGTCTTGAGGCTGCGCAGCAACAGGTAGGCGCTGAAAGCGTCCAGGGAAGGACCGGTGAGCTCGCGATAGTGGAAGATCTTCTCGATCAAATCCACCCGACCGCAGACCACGCCGCCCAGTACATCCCCGTGGCCGCCCAGGAACTTGGTAGCGCTGTGGATTACCAGGTCGGCACCCAAGGCAATGGGGTTCTGGTTGATGGGGGTGGCAAAGGTGTTGTCGACGATGGCGATGGCTCCCACCTGGTGCGCGGCCTGGATCAGCCGGGCCAGATCCAGCACCTTGAGCGTGGGATTGGTGGGCGACTCCAAGTACAAGACATCGCAGCCCTGTTGGATGGAAGCCTCAATCGCCCCGTGGTCCTCCGTCTCGCACACATCGCAGGTGATGCCAAAGCGAGGCAGAATCTGCGTGAAGTGTAGAAAGGTCGCGCCGTAAGCATCTCGCACGGTGACGGCTCGCTGAGAGGGGCTGAGCAGGGCAAAGAGCGTGGTGTTGATGGCCGCCATCCCGGTGGCGAAGCTGGTAGCGCTTCCGGCCCCTTCCAGCGCGGCCACTTTCTGTTCGAAAAGGCGCGTCGTGGGGTTGGAATTGCGGCTGTAGATGTCCCCGGGTGCCTGACGCAGGGCCACCGCACGCCACGTATCGAGATTGTCAAAGGCATAAGCCACATTCTCGACAATGGGAGGCACAATGGACCGGGTGGCGGGGTCAATCTTCTGGGCATGGTGGACCGAACGGGTTGAAGGACCTGAGTTGTGATGCATTTCAATACGCTCCTCGTTAATAAAAGGTAATGATACCGCGCGCGACCGCCCCTGACTCCATGTCGGCAAACGCCTGAGGCAGGTCCTGCAGCGGGTAGCGCTTGGTGATCAAATCGTCGAGTTGCAGCCTGCCGGCGCGATACAATTCGACCAGCTTGGGTAAATCCGTCCGCGGGCGGCCCGAGCCGGCAAACGATCCCAGCAGACGCTTGCTCTGAAATACCAGGCTGCCCGGGGAGATGGGTACCTCAATCGTAGCAGCCTGTAAGCCGACGATAACCGCCGTGCCCCCCGGCCGGGCGGCCCGCAACGCCTGCGAGATGGTGCTCCCCGAGCCAACGCTGTCGAAGATGTAATCCGGCCCGTTGCACGTCAGCTCACGCAGCGCTGCGATGACATCCACCTGGCGGGCGTTGACGGTTTCCGTCGCGCCCATCTGGCGGGCGAAGGCCAGCTTACTGTCCAGCACATCCACGGCGATGATGGGGTGGCAGCCAGCCAACTTGCACCCCTGGATCATGCTCAGTCCGACCCCGCCACAGCCGATGACGGCAGCCGAGCTGCCGGTCGGCACACGTGCGGTGTTGGTCACAGCGCCGACGCCCGTCGCAACTGCGCAGCCTACGATAGCGGCGACCTCAAAGGGCACGTCTCCGGGAATGGGTATCGCACTGGCCTCATCAATCACGATGTACTCGGACATGGTCGCTGCCCCCAGATAGTGTTTGAGCTGCATACCATCCAGCGTCTTAAGGCGTGACGTTCCGTCCAGCAGCATCCCCTGATACGTGGTGTCCGAGAAACGCTCGCACAAGGTGAAATGCCCATTGAGGCAATCAGGGCAGGATTCGCAAGCCGGCAGCCAGTTGACGAGGATCGGGTCCCCCGGCTTGACCCTGGTCACGCCGCTGCCAACCCCTTCGACGATACCTGCCCCCTCGTGGCCGAGCACCAGCGGGGGCACGGCACGCAACTCCCCACGATAAGTGTGCAGATCGGAATGACACACACCTGCCGCCCGCATACGCACCAGGACTTCACTTGCTCTGGGCGGGTCCAACTCGATTTCCTCGATCGTCAGGTTACCCGTTTCACGCACAACTGCGGCCTTGGTCTTCATCGTTGCTTTCCTCCACGAGAGCTGAACGAGTGATATATTATAATGAGCATCTCCTCCTCACCCCCTGGCCAGCGCTACGGCTACCCGAAAGGCCCGGTAGGCGCCCGGCTATTCCCCCACAATTTGCAATACCAACTGACGGGACCTGGGGCGCGTGTCGAGATCCAGAAAGACAATTTGCTGCCAGGTACCGAGCGTGAGGCGTCCCTCCACAAACGGCACAGTGAGCGAAGGGCCAATCAGCGCCGCGCGCACATGGGAATGCCCATTGTCGTCACCCCAGCGGAGATGGTGGCGGTACTCTCGGTCCGGGGACACGAGGTCATCCAGGATTTGCCGCAAGTCGGTGACGACGCCGCTCTCGTACTCAATCGTGGTCAGGCCGCCAGTCGAGCCAGGGCAGAAAACGGTGGCAATACCCGCCCGCAAACCCGAATCGTGTACCGCCCCCTCAACCTGGGACGTGATGTCCTGAACGTCGCAGTTGCCTTGTGTGTGCAGACTTAACTCGTGTGTAATCACCATGTGTCTGATTCCTCTCCCTGGCCTTTGGCCATTTCTAAATTGGACGTAACCAATTCTATTGAGGGAGCCACTCATTCGCGGGTTCGGCGGGTGACCCGCTCGATGATTTCGTCGGCGCTGGTTTCGATTGGCTTGTCGGTGACGTCTGTGACAGATTCACAAGGGTTATCTGGTCTGAGTAGTTACCGGTGCAGCAGGTTCTGGCGCAAAACGCATTAATAAGGCAAAAACCCCTACAGCCACAATCAGGTCGACCATGATGGTAAACATGGTCACTCGTGGCCCGATAGACTCGAAAAGCTGCCCAATTACCCAGGGCAACGTCATACCCCCCACACTGGACCCAACAAAAAACCAACCGGTTACCCGGCCGGTAATCGGCATACGTCGCTCGGCCAGGGAAATCGTGGTGGGAAAAATCGAGGCGATGGAAAGGCCCATCCCGAACGTGCCGAGCGAGATGGCTGCGAATGACTTTGACCACAGCAAGATAATACACAGGCTGGTCAGGCAGCCCACCAAATCGCCGAACAGGATAGAACGAGGCCTAAAACGGACGGCAATCGGGATGGCCAATAATCGGCCCAGAGTGAACGCCCCGTAAAAGGCCGAAGTCAGATAAGCAGCAATCGTGGCGCCGCCCAGGTCCAACGCCAGGGCATAGGTATATATCCAGCCGCCAAAGCTAACCTCCGCCCCAACGTGCAGAAAAAAGAAAAACGCAATCAGAGCAACCAGCAGACGTTCGCGGGCATCACTTCTCTTGCTTTCTGCGGAGGAAGTCGAGCGATGACTGAGCTGCTCTGGCGGGTCAGCCTGGGAATCTGTGTCAGTCGTAGGGCTGGGCAGGCGCAGCAGCCAGACCACCATGGGCAACATCAGCAAAGCCAGCATCCAATAAGCCCAGGTAATATCGCCACTCATCAACACCGCCTGGGCGATAATGATCGGCGATAGGAAAGCACCCACCCCAAAGAAGAAGTGCAGCCCATTCATGAATGGCCCCACCTGGTGGCGATGTACCCAGACCAGCAGGGTGTTGCCTCCCACGTCCACCGTGGCTTCGGCCATCCCCAGAATCAGTAAAACAAGAGTCAATAACCCCAGTAACGGCATCAAGGGTACCAGCGTCATCATCCCGGCCATAAGGACGAGCGTGGCAGCCATCACGGGATGGCCCGCTACCCGGTCATACAATCGTCCTCCCAGCAGGGAGCCAAATAGATATCCCAACGAGCGGGCCATGAACAGAAAGCTGATTTGGCTCAGATGGGTTCGGGTATGTTCGGCCAGAGCGGGCAGGGTTGGACCCAACGAGGCCGTACTCAGTCCCAGGGCAATAAAGGCCACATAGTAACCGATTGTCTGGGGAATTCTCCCCGCACTTTCGGATAGATTGAGCCTTCTAACGCTCATAAGCGCTCCACGATCTCGCGCTCGTACTCTGGAAAGTAGCGACCGATCACGGTAAGATCGAAGGAGCGCAAGATCGATTCCTTGGGTTCGCGTTCCAGGAGGAAGCGAAAGGACTCGATCACCAGCTCCCCCGGGGTCGCCTGGCCGCCGGTAAGCCGCTCGTAGTCAGTTTTGCGCAGGGTCACCCGGTGCTGTGTCTCCCCCAATCCTTCTTTGACGGTTACCTGAAATTCGTAACTGTCACCATGCTCCGATTTTTTGACCTCAATACGTGCCATAGTTCGCTTACCTATCCTTTCTAAGCATGATCTATTTGGGACTGATCGTGACCGAGTTGACCAGGAGGGTATTGCAACCTGTGTCGTGCCATTCGCCTACGTAATTGCCATCAGAGTCGTAAGCCTTGACCATGAGAACTTCGCGGCCGGTGATGACCACCTCGTCCTCCCGCCGGACCTGGAGCAACTGGCGATAGATCTCTTCACTGGCCGGAATGGTATGTAACAGGTTGATAGTCCCCTCCGGATGATGTGTACTGGAGGAACGCCACATGAACTTGTGATTGAAGACGCTGGTGTGAACCAGAGCCGGGTCGGCGTAATCGCCGGAAGTGACCAGAATGTCATGCGTCAGGATGCGCAGCTTGTTGATACGGATGGGCGAAATGTGGCGAACCACACCCCCAAACTGCGAGTCCCCTCTTTTTTCGAAGGTGATCTTCCAATACACATCCTGCGCTTCAATCTGCTCGTACGAAGGGGAGATGGTGAGGCTGTCAAAGTCAGCGCCAGCGAGTCCCAGAAAATTGGTATTGGCAGTGTAGTAGACGATTCCGGCACCAAGTACGAGCGCCAGCACCACAAGCACCAGGTATGTGGCCGAGGCTTGCAGGAGGCACCCTAGCGGCATCAGTAACCACTGGGTGAGACCCTGGCCAGTCCCATTCTTGGGCGGAAGCGTCTCCTCGGTTGCCATGGAAGGAGGTAAAGAGTCAACCGAGTCGTCGGTCGTTGGGGCCGTGGTCTGCAACTGTTGCAGATACTGGCGAGCCTGCGCGTGGCCCGGGTCGATGGCCAGCATTTGCTGCAGGCAATGAATCTGCTCTTCCCGCGTGGGGGCGATTTCGCAGGCCCAACTCCAGGCCACCAGGTTACGCGGGTTGTCCCTCAGCACCGAGTTGATGAGCCGGCGCGCCCGGGCCGGGTTTCCCTCGCGAATGGCGTTGATGGCCAAGGCCAGCCTTTGGCGTTCGTCCTGGGTATCCAAGCTCCACCCCTTTTGCATAGAATATAACACGATTCCTTGCCCGACACAACAGCCAGCAGGGTTTGGGTTAAGTGCAACGCACCTGTGAGATGCGTTGCACTTAACATGTTTTTCAGGCATAAAGGCACGGCGCGGCTGTGGTATAATCAAAATGAGCAATAAAGCCAACACATATGCAATCTACGGAGGGAAAAGCTATGGCTGAAAGAAAGTTTCCTGAAGGGTTTCTCTGGGGTGCTGCTACGGCAGCCTACCAAATTGAAGGGGCCTGGAACGAAGATGGCAAAGGTGAGAGCATCTGGGACCGGTTTACCCATCGGCGTTACACCATTCTCAACGACGACACGGGGGACGTGGCCTGCGATCATTATCACCGCATGCGCGAGGATGTAACGCTGATGAAGGACCTGGGGCTAAAGACATACCGCTTTTCTATCTCGTGGCCGCGCGTGCTGCCGCAGGGCTACGGAAAGGTCAATCCCAAGGGCCTGGATTTCTATGACCGACTGGTCGATGCGTTGTTGGAGGCAGATATCCTGCCCAATGTCACCCTTAACCACTGGGACTTACCCCAAGCCATCCAGGAGCGTGGCGGCTGGCCTAATCGCGATAGCACCGATTGGTTTGCCGACTACGCACACGTTATGTTCGAGCGTCTCGGGGACCGGGTTGCGTTCTGGGCGACCCACAACGAGCCCAATATCGTGGCTTACCTGGGATATGGCGACGGCACCTTTGCGCCGGGTATCGCCGACTACTCACAAGCTTATCAGGTCGCTCACCACCTGTTGCTCGCCCACGGCAAAGCCGTGCAGGTCTTCCGCCAGGGTGGGTACAAAGGAGAAATTGGCATCGTCAACTACTTTGGTAACTATCTGCCTGCCAGTGAAAGTGAAGCTGATCGTGCGGCTTGCCAGCGAGCCTATGAGCATTGGAGTGCGCTCTTTGCCGACCCGTTGTTCAAGGGACACTATCCCCAAATGCTATTTGAGTGGATCGCCCCCCACGCCCCCAGGATTGAAGAGGGCGACATGGAAATCATCAGCCAGCCTGTCGATTTTCTGGGCGTGAATCATTATTTTTCACTGAGAGTCGCCGCCGATCCCCATCATGGCCTGCTCAAGCTTTCGCAGGAGCAGGTCTCTGCACCCCATTGGGGCCACACGACGATGGGCTGGGGGGTCAACCCGGATGGCCTGAAAGCGGTATTGCTCGATCTCAAAGCGCGTTACGGCAATCCCAGGCTGTACATCACCGAGAACGGTTGTGCTATGCAAGATAGGCCGGATGAGGACGGCTTCGTAGCCGATTGGCGGCGGGTGGATTATCTGCGCGCGCACATCCGGGCCATTTATGAAGCGTTACAGGCCGGCGTGGACATACGCGGCTATTACGTCTGGAGTCTGATGGATAATTTCGAGTGGGCTTATGGCTACACCCGGCGTTTTGGATTGATTCGGGTGGACTATCCGACCGGAAAGCGCATACCCAAGCAGAGCGCACGCTGGTACCATACTGTCATCGCCGACAACGCGCTCCTTGATTAGTCCCGTTTCTGCCTTTGCCCTGTTATGGTGAGGCAGCGCAGCCTGACCAGACCGAATGCATTCCAGTTTTGGCCCCCCCCCCGGCCCAACCTTGAAGTTTGTTCTGACGCACACATCGTGATATACTGAACATACACCCAAGCCAGTAAGTTGAAATATCTCTTTATCACACTCAGGAGGGAAGGATGAAAGGCAACGAAAAGATCCTGGAAACATTGAACGCACTTCTTGCGGATGAACTGACAGCAATCAACCAGTATATGGTGCATTCTGAGATGTGCGCGAACTGGGGGTACGAGCGGCTTCACGAAGCCATCGAGAAGCGGGCTTTCACAGAAATGAAGCACGCGGAAAAACTGATCGCTCGCATCCTCTTCCTGGAAGGAAGGCCGGTTGTCAGCAAGCTGAACCCAATTTCCATCGGCTCTGAAGTCGAGGCTCAGCACAAAAACGACTTGCTGGCCGAGGAAGGCGCTGTGAGGGCCTACAATGAGGGCATCCGGCTGGCGGTCGAGGTTGGCGACAATGGGACTCGCGAACTTCTCGAATCGATTCTTACGGACGAGGAAGACCACGCCGACTGGATCGAGGCACAACTCGACCAGATCAAGCAGATGGCGATTCAGAACTATCTGGTAGAGCAGGTCAGTTAGCTCACCTGCTCACACCCGTCTCTCGTTCTGTGACGGTTTCTGTCCCTTGCAGACCCCGCCGCATCAGGCGGGGTCTCTGCTTTAAGGGTTGAACCCGCTCCCACGATACATCGTATGACTACGCAACACACCTCTGGCGCGTGGCGCAGTATCCCCTCTGATGCCTGAAACTCAAGACGCGACGCTCACCGGACTTTGACCGGATGCATGTCCCCTGCTACTACCGAAAACTGAAAGTCGGTGTTGCCATCCAATCCTTAACTGTACTGCTTTGGGTTGTCAGAGTTAATTGAGGTGACCCACACCCTCACGGGGTGTCTTTGCGCGTCAGCAGCCGGGTTCGCCGTAGTTGCCGCAGCAATCGGAGGCAGTGCGGATTTTGATCCAGTTGTTGCGCAAAATAAGATGAAGCTTGCGCCCCAGGGGCATCGGTTGGCGCAGGTTTTCCCACGTTTCCTGGAGGGTGCCATGTCGTTGCTCTTGTCCACACATGTTCCTTCCTCCTGCTGAGTAACCACCGGGACACCAAGATACGAAGAGGTTGGTAATTTCTGGTGGGTTAAACGGGGAGAAGATTTTTGGGACAGGTTTTCAGTCGGGTTCGCCCACCACAGCCCCCGACAGGGCCGCATCAATCATCTGCTTGGCGTAAGTGACCTCCGTGCCGGCCACCAGTGCCATCTCGGCCGACAGGAACTCCCGCCCCCAGGCCAGCAAGTCTGAGTCAGCTCGCGTGAGGTGAGCGCGCCGTTCGTGCCAGGTGAGGTCGCGCACCACTTCGGCGATGTGCAAGGGGGCGCCGGTTTCGAGCCTTTCGCGGACCCCGGCCTGACGCTTTTTGTAGTCTTCAGACAACGCGTGCGGTGTGGCGCGCAGCGCCTCCAGCACGCGTGCCAGCTTGGTGCGGGACATGACCGGCCGCAGGCCCAGCTCATCCATTTTACGCACCGGGACGCGAACCGTCAAGCCCTTGTCGGGGATCTCAATCACGTAATAACGTTCGAAGCCCTCCACCAAATCCAGGCGCTCCATACCGGTAATCCGCCCCACCCCATGCCGGGGGTATACCACCTCATCGCCGACTGAGAGTTCCATGATATCCTCCTACTCAAAGCGTAGACACAGCCCCTACAGCTTTCCATATCGGTTGTCGAACTTTTCGAAGATTATGATGAAAAAATCCGAGGGGTGTTTCGCATTATGAAACACTGTTCCCATTATACGCCTGATGAGGCTCTTTGTCAAAGGAAGGTAAAGTGTTAACTGGAAACGCCCTCACTAATTCAACGCAAAGACGCGAAGGCGCAGATGATAGGGATCACTACTTAGCCTCTCGTTTGCCCGGTATGTAGGGAATCAGCCCCTTCTCATAAGCTATCTCTTGTATTTCCAGCGGCATGCTGCGGGCGTCAACGATCAGGCCGTCTACCATAATCATCCAGGCCATAATGTTGTCGTCCATCTGGCTGGGCCGGTACCAATTGGGGTCCATCTGCGTCATATTCAAGGCGTCGCGCACTGCTTTTGACTTGGCCGCCCCGGTGCCTTTGGCAACACCGAAGGCCGCACATAGATCGGCAGCGCTCATGTAGGGGGTCTGGCTCTTGTCGAACAGAAAATTCACAAACCCCAAGGCGTACACAATGCCGCATGCCCAGGAATTGACGCGACCCCTCAGCAACGGGGAGGGACGCTTGCGGCACAAAGCGGCGGTTGCCTGGCGAGCCAACTGTGCGTATTCCTCGTCCAGGTGCTCCTTGCAGACCTTATCGGTGAGCGCCACGATGGAGTCGAATGTTTCCTGTAGTTCCTTGGGTACTTTTTCCGACTTTTTGATTCCAGACATCTTTCTCCTCCATACTTTCAAATGAGTTGACAAAAACTATAACCCCAATGTATCCCATGGTTTTCCTTTTGATGACTTTCAGAAGGGGACGACTTCGATGAGTCTTTTGGTAGATCGCAAATCCCTTTTGGCTATCCAAGATCAAACAATCGGCGAATCCAGTCCATTAGTTGATGAGCATGGGGGGCATCGGCATCAAGGTAGCGCTTGGTGATTGCCAGGCCCAACGGCCTACCTGGTTCTTTCTGCCAGGCTAGCCAGGTATGAACATGGGCCTTGATTTGGCGTTCCGGGGGGAAACGGCGCTCTGGCTCCGGGATTTGCGCCACACACTCTTCGGCCCGTGGCCAGAGAGTGTCATCCGGCGGCACCAGAAATTGGATGAAATTCTCCAACATGCCGGGCAACGTATTGTCCGGCATAATCCAGACGCCGACAGTCAAAGTGCGGTCAGGCTGCTCGACGGCAACGACAGTGCCGTCAGGATCAGGATGGGCTGGTATGTCTCTTCCCCCCCGCGCGCAGCAGAATATTGCGCAGCGCGGTCCAGCGTGCATCCAAGTTAGTATTGGCGTCCACCACAATCCCCAGTCATTCCAGGCCGCTGCGCTTGAGTTCGGTGGGAAGGGTTTCTAAAAGGTTATCAATTCCCTCTTTGTCTTTGATCTCAAAGCTCTGGGGGACCTGATGGTGCCTTAGCAGGGCGTAGAATACGTGCCTGTCGTCTTTGCCTTCTACCAATAGCAGGTATTCGTCAGCCATGATCAGCGCACCTCGATCTGCTCGCGGGTCACTACACTCAATTCCCGTTCATCGAACAAGATGGCCACCACTTCGCCCGGCTCACCTTTCTTTTCGCGCAGACTGATTAGCAGGCCTTCTTCCTGAGCGTCTTTCTGGCTTGCCTGTTGAAAAGCTTCGACGCAATCCCAACTGTGAGTGGTAGCCAGGACTTGCACATTAAGCTGGCGCGCCACCCGGAAAATCAGTCGCCACAGGTCAGGCTGCACGGAGTAGTGCAAACCACTATCAATTTCATCTATTAACAGCATCCCATCCTGAGTGTTTGCCAGGGCCAGCGCAATCCCGAACAGGCGATTCATGCCTTCCCCCAAGCTACGCAGGGGTAGAGGGTTGTCGAACTTCGCAATCTTGACCATCGGGATGCGTTCTCCGTCGCCTTCCTGGCTACCTACCAAGTTGACACGCTCAACACTGGAAGCGATGATATGCAGAGCAGTGAGCACGTCTTGTTCCAAACGGGTCAACGCAATCTTGTCCCACAATAGGTTAATCTGTTCTTTGTCCAAACCATTTGCAGAGATGAAAACGTGAGAGATTTCCTTGGACTTCTTCAACTGGACAACGCGGCTGATGTCAGGAATATCTATTTCAAGCGGGTACCTCAATATCAGTTGTGGCCCGAGTTTAATATTAAGGCCAGGGATTAGGATGCCTACTGCGTCACGACCCTCGGGCGGCAGCAGTTGCAACTGTCGCTGTCCTTGCTGGTCAAATTGCTCTTTAAACCAGACCACATCAATAACGAGTGTATCGTCGGGGGAATTGACAGGTCCAATCTGGATAGGCTCAGATTGTTCTATCAGTTCCTTGCGCCCGTGGAACAGGTACCTGGTGCACTGACCTTTCGTGTCTCTCCCACTGCGAGTCGGGAGACGACCCGTCTCGTCCCGTGTCCTTAAAAGTCTTTGCATCATAAATAGAGAGCCTCGACTGGCATAAAGCAATAGGGCTTCCAACAAACATGTCTTCCCGACGTTATTCTTTCCCACGATCAGGTTGACCCGGCCCAGACGTTCAATCTCTAGATGGCGGAACGCCCGGAAGTGGCGGATTTCAAGCGAGTCCAAGATAAGAGATTTTGTCATCGGTTCTCCCCCTTACTGATAGGCATCACAGCTATTGAATACCACCATAGAATCATCTATGGCAGGGGATGGGAACGAGAAGTCCTCACCAGGGCATTGTACCCCGCTCTCACAACTTTTGCCAGTCATAGCTCACGCAGGATGAACTCAATGGTCGCCCGCTCGCCGCGCAGCATCTCGTTGCAGGCAACGAGCTGTTGGTGGGCGAGGTAGAGATTGGTGTAGTAGGCGTTGTCCAGTCCGCGGACGACGATGGCGTTCAGGCTAGGGAAGAGGGCGCTGACGCTCAGTTCGATACGCCGGCTTTTTCGCCGCAGGTCGTAGGAGATGTGCCGTTGGTCGTTAGTGGTGTGCACCACACCACCAGGTGGCGGGCTTCGCCATTGTCCCAACGAACCCGGTAATTGCGCTCGAAGGCGGCACGAAAGGAAACTTCGTCGGCTAGCTCCAGCACATCGTAGTTGTTGTTCTGCACCTGGGCCAGCAACGCGTCGTCGTGCATCAGGTTGTCGGGGTCGATCACCAGGAGCATACGCTCCCGCTTGGGGGTGAAGTGGGCCAGGATGGCTCCCTGCCAGGTCTTGGTCTCGCTCATCATTGGAACCTCCTGGAGGTAGAGGAAACAACGAATCCCCCTCAATTTCGCCAGTTTTCAACAGGAACACCCAAGGGGATAAAGTCTTTGGTATTATCTGTCACCACAATGGCGTTACGCCGTGCGGCATAAGTTCCGATCAGCAAGTCGGCATCGTCTACTGAATATCCACCACGCCGCAGGTCGGCCCAGTGTTGGGCGGCTGCCTGCCAATCTTCGCGATCTAAGTCATCCCACGTGAAGCCGGTCACGAATTGCAGGTAGAAACTTAGCTGTCTTTTGGCATCCCGATGAAGCAAGCCTCGATACACTTCATAGAAGACAACGGGGCATAATAAAAACTTGGCATTGGTTGCCAATGCCTTTTCTGCTTGCTCGACTGCTTTCGGTTCCTTGCGCAGGATAGCGGTGAAAATGTTTGTGTCGAGGACGTAACGTGTGGGGTTCATTCAGGCTCACGAAGGGAGAAACGGTTTTGCTTAAGATTTTGCTCGAAGGCATCCCACCAGTCATCGCCTAAGTTATCTGGCTCAGCCATCCAATCTCGCAGGAGGGCCAGGGCACGTCGGTTTTGCGAGCGCAGCTCTGCCTCCGGTAGCGCAGCACTTTGAAGCAAATAATGGCCGGCTGTGTCGGCCTGATTCTGCCGTAACTGGACGGTGAGAGAAATCACCAGGTCTAATCCAGATGCCGATGTACCGACTACCCCGGTTGTGGGAGGGCCAGAGGACGCCTGTGGGCTATAATGATGCTGCCAGCGCCACTCCATAGTATCAAGCATGTTGAACTTACACCTCCCGCTTGAACTGCCGGCGTAATTCATCCGTCAAGCAAGACTCGAAAGCCTCTTCGATGCAGGCGTGCGCTTTGTCTAAGGAGTCTGCCAGCATTGGCTCGTCGAGTATCGCGCTGTCGATGAGCAGATAGTCGAGGTCAAGTAAAACAGACACCTGGCCAGCTTGTTCACTTTCAATCGTGCCCAATGTCAACAACAGGCGACAGCCTCCGTCGTGAGGCATCTCCAGCCTCAGGAAGAAAGGCGGGCCGGCCAGACTCAGGCGTCCAGGCAAGAAGTCCGAGGGGCCAAAAGCAGATCCTACGCTAAAACCCTCTGCCGGAAAGTCGAACCGATTGATGTAGCGTAATCCGACCTGCTGCAACGTGATGGAACCGACAATTGCCTTGTAGTCCGCCAGGCGATCCAGAATGAGCGACCTGAAAACCTGCCAGGATTCATAAGGAGGGAGCTTATTGACAACAAGACGGTGGGGAGCCAATTGAACCATGGCAGAGCTGTCAGATCGTACAAATTGCATGCGCACGCCTGTCTCGCGGATCTCCCCTGTCATCCCCCCTTTGCGCCGTGCCAGCGACATTTCCACTTGAGGGAGTTGTCGCTTGTCAGGAAATTCACCCTGGACGCGATCATAATAATGCCCGAAGATCGTCACATCCCATGGGCTGCCTGGGTCAAAAAGGAATTCACACAACGCCTCGGCCACAGGAGGGTGCTTATAAACTTGTCCCATCAACCAACTCACCTCTCTGTTTCTATCCTCGCTCATAGTTTACCACAAAATGAGCATTGAATCTAGTACCCCATCAAAGTGTGATCGTTCAGCGGTTGGTGGAAACTGGGGTGGAAACGGGGTAGAATAAGGGCGCAGAGAAATTAGGAGGTTGGAAAGGCATGCGCTTGCAGTTGATACTACCCCGCGTGGAACCAACAGAGATGAACTTACCGGCGGTTTGCCCCTATGAAGGGTGCCAGGGTCGGCATTTCAGACATCATCAACAGGTCGACAAGGCAGTGAAGGACACCCAGTACGACTCGGTGTCGGCAGAACGCTACGAGTGCTTACGCTGCAAGCGGACCTTCCGCGTCTACCCGACCGGGGTGACACAAGCGCAGACGTCTCAGCGCGTGAAGGGGTTGGGCGTGCTGCTGTACCTGCTGGGATTGAGCTATGGGGCGGTGTCCCTGGCCTTGGAAGCGCTGGGCGTGTATATGGGCAAGACCAGTGTCTATGAAGCCGTTCAAGCGGCAGCGGAGAAGGTGCCCGGCCTGAAGCGCCAGAAAGTGTTCGGCGGGCTTCGGACACCGGCCCTGGGGGGTGACCTGACGTCTGTGAAGTGCAACGGGGAATGGCTTCATCTGGGCTTAACCGTGGACGATACCACGGGGCTGGTTCTAACCATTGATGAGCTGCCGGCTGAAGACGCTGAAACGATCCAGGCATGGTTAGAACCCATTGCTGAAGCTGTGGCAGCCGAGTTGCTGGTCAGCGATGATGCGGATGCCTTCAAGACGGTGGCGGAGGAACTCGGGCTGGACCATCAAGTCTGCAAGGGGCATGTGAAACGTAACACTGAGACGTTTATCGAGAACCTGATGGGGGTGCATCTCTGAAACTGTGAGCACAGATGTTCGGTTTGCGCTCCGAGCAGTCGGATTTTCCCGTAAAATCCTGTACAAACCGGGGGATTTCAGCCCATTTTTGGCCATGACCACTTGACTGCGAAGGTGCGGTCTGCCGGGGCCAAGCCGATTTGTCTCACACGACGGCATTTTACGTCAGAAACACAGTGAAAATACGCTTGATCGGCGGTTTTAGTCACAATTCCAGAGATGCACCCACCTGATGGCACCGGTCGCGTCGGATGCGGATGGCTCCCTGGCAGCCATTGGCGTCCCGCCGGAGCAGGCGCTGGAAGACCTGAAACACTTGGGGGAACTGATCCTCAGTCGTCAGCCGGAAGAGGGGGAGGAACTGGAAAAAATGCATCAGCGTTACCTCGATGCGACTCCGCCGGCTCGGGGCCAAAAAGCCACCCTTGCCTATCGCTTGCGGTTGATGTACCTGGACCGTTGGAATCTGTGGCGTCCCTTGACGCGCTATAGAACCTGGCACGGACCCCAGGGGCAAAGGGTGGATGGTACCAATAACGGTTGTGAGCGAGCCATTGGCTGGTGGATCAAGGAACGCTATAGGTTAGCACCCACTGGGTCGGACCATGCGGGGCTACAAACGCCCCAAGTCGGCTGTGCATGTCAGCCGCCTGCTGGCCTGGTGTGGCAATCATCTGGAGCGTGGCGGGGCGGACCTCGGCCTCCTTATGGCCTAGGTGCCAACCCACAGGCAACCATCCAGCCTCAAAGCGCCTATTCGTACCAGTTACCAAACTCCGAACGATCACATCAAAGTGATCTCGATAAGTTAGATTCGGCCTCATGGGCGTAATGTGATCATCTCATAATCCCTGTGATGGAGTATTAGAGGTATGGTTCGTGTTTCCAGATCCTCACGCATTACGCATCACGTTTCCACCTTCGCCTCGGTGATGTCGATGAAGTCGAACAGATCCGCACTGAACTCTACCAGCTTCTTGGGCAGGCGGCGACCGACGGTCAGGATATCCTGGAAGCGCCCGGCACGGTAGGCCTCGGTGAAACCGGCCAGCACCGCCTCTTTGCGCACCTCTTTGAGCCGTCCCCCAGCCTGCGCCGCCTCCAGATACTCTCCGAACTGACGCAGCAGCCGCGCATGGCGGCGTTCCTCCAGCTCGGCCTGGGTCAGAGCGTCGGGGCGCTTCCAACGGCCGTCGGTTCGCCCAAAGCCCTCGTCCAGCATAGTCCTCAGTTCGGGGATCTGGTCCTCCGGCGTTTGCGGCGCTGTCCAAATGCTCGCTCCGCAGAGCTAGTACTGACTGAAGCCTCACACTTGGGCAAGGGAATTTATACAGCCCTTTATGCGGTTAGGTGCTTCGCAGTGCGGGTACCAGGTTTCATACATCTAGCCGCACTCGGCCTCCACTTCCTTGAGGATGCGCTTGGCCTCATGCTCGAAGACATCCACGTCAGCCGGAGTATTGTAGTTGCAGGCGATGAAGGTAGCCGCCGGGAAGAGGTCGTACAGCACCTCACGACGGACAGCCATCTGGGCGGCCACGCCGGTCATACCCGTGCCGCAAAAGCCGTCGAAGACGATGTCACCCGGCTGGGTGTAGTGCTCGATGAAGGGGATGATGGCCTTGTAGGGCACCTTGGTATGGTAAGAGTGGGCGTTGTAGATGGGGTCGTTCTTGTCCTCGGAGACGTCGGCCACGCAGGGTTCGCGGTGGTAGTCGTCGGAGGTTTCGTCACGTAAATTCCCTTTCAGGGGATAGGGCTTGCCCCACTTCTGGATAAACTCGGCGAGGTGCGGATTAGGATAGGCGGTACAGTGCGGCGGATCGGACAGGGCCAGCAGATCCTCGTCCTCGCCAATGGGAAAGCCTTCGATGTGGCGCAGGGCGTCCAGGTTGTCGGGCATTGGTATCACTCCCTTCTGGCAAAGTCGTGTTCTTGAGGATTGCGCGAGAGAAAAGAGAAATAGGCGCTTAACAACTGCACAGAAAGGGGAGCGCGACATCTACTCACACGTTGTATGCCAAACTCGAAAGTGCCACTAGCATCGTAACCGAGATCAATGTCCTTATCGGAACAAAGCAACAGATGTTTCAGCGCTTTCTTTTGATAGTTCGACGCCCGTTGATATGGTACCTTTTGGAATTCCTCGTGTGTACTTTGGTAGCGCCGTCGAAGCGCCTCGAAACGCTTACGCCACGGCGCGTGAAGTGTTGAAAGCTTTTCAGCATCGGCATCAGATAAAGATATTCGACACCGTCCATCGTCATTGAAGACAGCCAAATCCAAAACGTTCAAGGAAACCTGGAAAGAATTTCTGAACTTGACAAATGTTTTCTTCCCCAGTTGATCTTCAAAGTAATCCAGCCGAAAACTGGAGACTTCCCTGGGGTCTCTTGTTGCCGCCGCATATGTCCGAATTTGCACCAATGTTACAATATCGATTGTCCTACCGTTCTTGCGAACTACGAGATCGCATGGTTGAGCAAGCAAGATGTAATATTGCTCACTGCCGACTTTGAATATATCTCCCAAATCTATGGGCTGATGGGCTGGATTGAGCAGTTCGGCCGCGTCAAACAACTCTGCTTGCCGGATCCGGTGTACTTGATCTGAAGGGCAATCTGGCTGCAAATCTGACGTCTTGATATCACTAATGGCACGTATGCGCTCAATGTCGCCATACAGAGACATACGCCTCCCAGGAGCAAGAGCTATCGCCCTGAAAGCATTGTAGCGGAAAAGGTCAAACAGTCTGAACAGGGTATCGGGTTCCCAGACACCCTCTCCTTCGGAAGAACGAATGACAATGTGCTCGAAGTCGTAAACGCCAATATCGTTCATCTGCTGTTGTGCTTTTTCACTTGCTTCCCTGGTCACATCTGTGACCTGCCTGGACAACCGCTCGCGCGTGTAATTCAAGACAGTCATTTTCAAACCATCGGCAAACTCCATCGGGTCGCCGCGAAGTCTATCCTTGGAGAGGGGTAGGAATTGATCCAGACTCAGCCCCATCTCAGATGCAAATGCCCTCGCCGTCGGCAATTCCGTGTCCTTGGTGATCTTTTGAGTGAGCAAGCCACAAATCACGCGGTTTTCACCACGTAGGCCCAACGTTTGGTGCAGAAGGGTTATTCCAGCGTCCTCCGGCCGACCGGCAAGGTGTAAATCCTGGTCGAACAAGCACAATACCCCGTAGTCGCCCTGGGCCTCTGCCAGAATGCCTTCTCGATTTCGATCCCAGTCGTCGGGCCCCATGGCTACAAACACGTCTTCGGGAATAAGACCTTTCAGAAGCGAGAGGTCCCTCACATCGCTAGGCAAGTTCTCATCTCCCGTCGTCGCTGCAAGCTCGCTTAATATCTCCAACCTCAAAACCGGCACTGCTTTGGACCAAAAAGTCCTCAGTCGGCGAGTCCAGATATTCTCCGGGGCATCAAGAACATCCTGTGGGATCAACTCGCTGTATTCGGCATCTCGGTTCGCACGCGCTATCTGAAACAGAGAGATTGCGTCCTCATAGTGTGAATCAGCAATAGTATAAAAATCATCCACGGACACCACTTCCCGGATTCCCATGCCAGACAGGATTTGTCTGATGGTTTCTTGAACTGTGATGCTCTCTTCATCCATTATGTAACGCTCCCGTAAAGTCAATACGGAAAATGTAGCGGCGATCGAATTGGTTTTTGTCGGGCAGTAAGGATATCTGGCAATTGCTCGCCTCGAGCAGTTGACGGTTGATGAAAAGACCCAGCCCGCGTCCCGTTCCCTTGGGTTTCGTGGTGACAAATGGCTGAAACAGTTGATGCTCGACAGAGGGGGAAACGCCGCGCCCCGTATCGTACACTTCCACGAAAGGCTCTTGAATTCTTACGACGATTTCGGCTTCCTTAATGAACGCTTTGCGCAAATCTTCCTGGAGCCAGTACTCGGAATTCAGGAGGAGATTGTCAACGACTTGCGTGAGTTTCCCTCTGTTTAGCAGAACCGTAAAATCCTTGTACGGCTTATTGATTACCAGGCTAATGGTATTTCGCTCGAAACGTTCCCTCCAAAACTCTTGAACGCTCCTGAAGAAGTTCACCATCGATATCTCTTCCCGCTGTTCCCGCACATAGCGCAACGAAGGGTCCAGATGGCTCAACTGTTTTCTGAATCCAGCTATCGTGGTGTGAACGAATTCAGTATATGCCAGCACTTGAGGATCAACGGATTGGTTAGCTCTAAGCTTAGTCACGAGATTTGTGGTTCTTGCTGCCAGTCCGTCGGCAATGATCTTCATCTCGTGAGAGAGCGCCTCCGCTGTAAGCCCTAACCCGGCCAGCTCTGAGAACTGCATAAGTTGATCGCGCAAATATTCGAGGTCTGGCTGAAGGACATCAGCGATACTGCCGAGTTTCTTGGTCTGAGACAGGATTTCTTGAACCTGTTTCAGGATAGATTTTGCCTCCAATAAGGTTTGGTTGATCTCTTGCAACAACGGCGCGCCCCGTCGTTCCTCCTCGGTGTGGAACAAGGGAGAAGAAACTACTTCCGCCGTGATCTTTTCCACTCGCTGGGAGGTTTCTTCAAGTTTCCGATGTGTGACGGTGATCTCGTGGGCCAAATCCTGAGACTTGGCTCCTGCATTTCTCATTTGCGCAAAGAGCGTGTCAACCTCTTGAGATGTGATTCCCGTGTCTTGTTCTGCTCTCAGTTTCCGATATTCGTTGTACCCGCGTCGCAATTTCTCGTTGATGCCATTCACGGTATCAACCACTTGTCCCATTAACAAATAGAAATTACGTGAATAGGCGTTTTCTACGAAATACTCTCTACTCGTGGTCTCTTCCAACCGGCTATTGTGTGCAGCAGTTAAAGCCACATACCCAATGATATTGTTAGGTCTCAACCCATACCACGAAGCTCCGCTCGTCCAGGTCTTGCCCAAACCAAGCCAATCATCACCTTCTAATCCAAAGGGCCGAATGCCAAAACCATCTCGAAACACACGAACACCTGCAAGCCTGTCCAAGTACTTGCGGTACTCACTTATTGTGCTAAAAACATCGGCGACACCAAGATCAGCACCCCGCCGAGGGAATACGTATATTTCACCCTCGAAAGGTCCGGGATTTGCCACAATTCCTTTTTCGTCATCTTCAAGGCTATGAGCGCTAAATGCAGATTCTCCCACTAACTCTACTTTCCCGAGATCAGCCAGTGCAATCTGATGCTCAAAAGACAAAAACCAGCCCGGCTTGTCTTCCCATCTGAGAGCTGGAGACACCGTTTGTTTCTTTGAAGATAAGAAGGCATAAAAATCGGCCCCTTTGTCAATTGCAATCAGTTCTTGATATTGCCGGATCATGTCTTGCCCTTGACCTTCGGGCCGCAAAAACATCGGCCGGTACTTGCCGCTTATACATAGGTTCTGTCCATCGAAAAAGAGTTTTATTCGCAGATCTGCAATGTCCAGAACCGATTGAGAAACCTTGTCCAAGTCTATCCTTTTGCCGTCAACTTCCAGGAAAACCTCGAAAGGACGAAGCGACTCAAAGGGCGAAATAAGCTGTGAAAGTTGGTTCACCAAATCATCTTGAGCGCCGCCGCTCCAAACTTCAGGTGCTCTCAATCCCGAAATCAATAATCTAGTACCTTGACTGGAACCTTTGGACTTGGTGATGTAAGCGGGCACCTGCGAAAGCAGCTTGTCTCTGAAATCTCCCCAATCCACACCAACGTAGAATTCAACGCCAGTTTCCCTTTTTTTGCTCCAAAACTCTAGATAGCGCCCAAGACGTTGTGTGCCTAAACGTCCTAGCCCTTTATCACCAATTGGTGTTCTACCTTTGGCGGTCGTCTGGCCTTTCCGCTTCATCTCGCGCTTGGGTGAGCGGGAAATAGTCAGCCAACCTCCCTTTATCTCTTCCCAACTCATTCCTGTGCCGTCATCTTCGATAAGGATATACCCTTTTGCATCTGGAAACATGGGGCTTTGTTTTCCAGTTGCCATTTTTGTCTGTACAATGATGTTGGCATAACTGGCATCCGCATCATACGAGTTCTTCACCAGCTCGAGCAACGCTTGCACCTCGTCAGAAATCAGCATCTCGCCTAGCTGATAAACCACCGAGGCATCGATTTCGAATTCGTATTGGGCTTTAGGCCGTTTGCTTGCCATTATCAGGCACCCTGTTTCCTAAAAACTAGAACGTGCTCTTTGCGCATCATGCCGGCGCGTTGATTACGGGCGGCCATACGACGATAGAGAATTCGACGATTGAACCGCTTGATTAGCTTGGCATCTCGTAGTTTCAAGAGTTCTTCCAGAATTTTGTCCGTTGGAATCTCTTCACTCCCTACGTGGCGATTACCAACAATCCAAATGAGATAGGCATTGGGTCGCATCATCTCGACAATTGGGGAAAGGGTTTTATCTAGATCCAATAAGAACGATGTTACACGTGCTGGACGATCTTTTGGTAAATCTCCAAGTTTTTCAACCGTTATTGCATAGGTGGGTGAGCGTTCTGCCAGGTGCATTATTGCTGGTTCTAGTTTTACCAGAGTTGCTCCACCCAAGCTTCTGCGATCAATCTCCTGGGTAGTTCGCAACCAATCATCTTTGACAGCGTTCACATCAATGTCGGCCAAGTCAATCCACTGAAGCGGAAGATAGGAAAACTGCCCATACGGAACAGTGCTAAGATTATCACCATAAGGAGGGGAAGTAATCAACAGATCATACTGGTCTGCACCACTGGGCGGGAATATTTTCGCGGACGAATCCTGTGAATAGATAGCAAGCTGGCCTTTATAAGTATGCCCATCTATGTGCTCCTGCAAGGTGCATCTGAAACTCTTCAAGTCTTCAAGGTTTTGTGAGACAACCGCTTGGAACACTTTAACCGCCGGTAGACTTCTGGATTCAATCTCATCGGCCGGCCGAATATGCAGCTTGTAGGTCGAGGTGCGAGAATTGCTTGTCAGGCGGACAGTTTCAGCTAACGCCACCCAGAAAAAACGTCGCACCCATAACTCACCTTCCGCCCTAATTGCACGGCGAATTTTGCTCAACTCAATCTTTACAGGCAGCTGGAACCACTTGTCAATGTTGGGGAAATCAGCTTCAATACCCGTCAAGGTATCCGCAGTAATTGCGGAGAAAACCCGCTTCTTGCTCTCCTCAAGCGCCTGTTCATCAAACGGGCCCGCTTTTGTACGTGAGACTAACACGGCCAAAGGATTGATGTCCTGTCCCGTGAAGTTAAGGCCGAATAACATACAGCTTGTCATAGTCGTCGCTGCTCCCACGAAGGGATCAAGCACATTCTTGATGCCAGCCTGTGACTCATAAACCACTTTGACAAGTTCGCGTTGTATCTCGGGCACCATCATGGCGGGATACTGCATATATGCGTGCATATCCTCACGCGGATCCCGATCCACTGAGGCCCAGAACTTGTCAGGGTAACTCTCAATACGTTTATCTATTTCTCCGTCTACTGCCTGTAGCTGCTTCTCTTCCATAACACACTCTCTGAAAGAACTCCCGAAAATGGAACCGGCATCTCAGTTGCATATTGTTGTATCAGCAAATACCTCGCCATGTCCAAGCTAACTGCTATTGAACAAGTGCTTCCCCGCTCAAAGACAGATTGGGTACCAATGTTAGCCTTTGCTTCAGCTTTGCCAAATCTTCCCGCCGGCGCTCCAGCAACTCGCGCTGCTGGGCCTGGCGGATGTTGTCAATGGCGATCCTGTCCACAGCGCTCTCTTGCTGGCGGTAATCACGCCGTTTTGCCGCTGCTAAAACCGCCCAGGAGGATCACCAACTTGTGGCGATCAGCCGCGACAATGCGAATGGCCTCAATGACACGTGCGCGCATGGTGTATTCCTGTCAGGTTACGCTCTCTATTGACAAAGACAAGAGCAGCCTGGGTTAGATTATAGAACTGCTTCCACTTTACTACAACCTCAGAGCCAATAAGGTTGACTTGATCCTCATCAAGTCCACGTTTTTCTCTCCGGCGCATCAAAACTAGAATGTCGCACTGTCTCAGCCAACGAGCTATGCGACCGGGGTCTCTGTTTGAGGACAAAGGAAGATGGTATCGTGGGTGATGATCGTCGCTGGCCGCCCGACTAGCCAGCAGTGATTCAGTATTCCTTATCACTGTATCACGTTCCTTTGCCCCTCGCAATAGCCGGTAAGTATTACATAGTCACACGGCCGGATTTGGGCCTTGGCGGCCTCCGGCTGCGGCGCTGCTGGCCTCTATATATTATAAACGTTGCTCACGCCAAAATTTGCCCATCACTTTGGCATGAATTTCCCGGCTGGTGCGGATCAATTACATCTCCAGCGCATCAAATAAAAGGGTCGCACATCTCAGTACCTGAGAATGCGACCCTAAACATTTGCCGACCACAGGAGAGATAACACCTCTAAATCTTCCACACCCCCCCGACGATCACCGCCTCTCCATCCAGCAGCAGGTCGGCCTGAGGCTGCACGAAGTCGTCGTGCAGGTCGGCTTCGACTAGGCCTCCCATGTGGATGTTGTCGCCGATAGCGATGTGCACCGTACCCTTGATCTTCTCCGCTTCGAGCACGTTATCCGGTTTGC
>CAYTNQ010000021.1:0-45629 GCA_964439175.1 uncultured Anaerolineales bacterium
TCACAAAAGAGGGGGAGGCCCCTCCAACCGCACCACTTGGGCAAGACAAATAGCAAGAAGAAATTATTCGAGCAACTGCTCGTCGATGAGCTGCTCCTTGCGGGCCTCGACGCCGCTGTTGAAAGTGCTCTGAGTCGGCAATAAGGGCCCAGAGGGGCACGCCAGGCATGGAGCCCTATACTTACTCCTGCTTGGCTCTCCAGAGCGCCCAAGCGCACACCGGCAACGTCGCGCACCAGGTCAGCCAGTAATAATCAGTCAGACCCAATAATAGTCCGCTCGCCGCGCAAATGATGAAAAAAGAGGTTTTTGTTCTCATTTTTACCCCTTTCAATAGGTTTTGGACAAAACCCTGCCCCCCGGCTCTACGGCCGAGAGGCAGGGTCAAAATGCTTATTCGTCATTGTATCCCGCGCTAACTATCGCCGCTGCGATCCGCAGAGATGCGTCACCGCATAGCGGCAGATCGTATTGACCGCCGGAGGAGTAATCAACACCGAATACATATGCGATCCACACCACCTCATCGTTTTGTACGCCAACGTGCCATGATCGCATCAACATGTCTGACGGGGGAGCGACGACCTCGTCGCTCGCAACCCGATATACTTTTGCTGCGGAGCAGTTGTAAAATTTATCGTAGCCCCGACCCCACACATGCACGTCTGTCCATTTTTCGCTATGCCCGGAGTATTTGGCAGTCATGTAGATGCCGCCATGATCGGCGTAATATCCGGGACCAGATTTCGCCCGGCGGAATTGCACGAAACCGCGACTGACGGCATCCCTCAGCCCCATAACCTCAACACCATTTGCCAAAATACGCGGGGACCAATCCGCACGCCACTGCGGGTTATCGGCCGACCAATCGCGAGAGCGCAGCAGAGCATTTGTCCCAGACACAACAAACGGCGAGAAATGGTGAGTACGCGATTTTAGCTCTAAATAATCTGGGTGGTTCCACCATGTTGGGTGTACATCCTCAGGCATTGACTCCCCTAACTCCCAGCCATCGCATTCGTCGGGGCCATCTGGCCCGTGCATGCAATTGCGTAATTCTCCGTCATCGCCAATCCATTTCCATTGATTGCCGTCGAGATACCACGTTCCGAGCGGGCTGGGGCGAAATTCGCCAACGGCCGGGCTGACGTGCAAATCTATCAAATCTCTGTCGTAATCCTCCTGTGTGCGTTCATCGTCATCGTCCAATTGGAATAACCCCTCCAGTCCGCCGGTAGGATCGTCTGTCAGCCAATCGCCCTCGCTGGAGATGCACGACTCGCCGATCTCACCACGCACCAAATACTGATACCGGTCTGTTTTCGTTTCTGTTTTCATTTTTACCCCTTTCGATAGGTTTTGGACAAAACCCCGCCCCCCGGCACTACGGCCGAGAGGCGGGGTCAAAAATGCTCAATCCACATGCACGTCACAGTCGCCCCAGTCGCAGCCTGTTAGGTCATTAACGATTGCTCGCCAGTAATCATCGGTATTTTTGGCCGGCAGAGGCAAATACTCGGGCGGGCAGCCATTGATGCTTTCCATCACACCCCCTTGGGCCTTTTCAAACGCTGCCACTAAGTCTTCTGGCAAATCATCGCCGTAACAGTCCCTGGCTGCATCGAGGCTCTCCCAAATTGTCACTGAGCAACCGTCTCCCATTTCATACGCGCAGGTATCTATGAGCCATTGCCCAAGCTTGGCCAGATCCTCAGTTTCAATTTCCGCGACGACCCGCCCGCCATCATAGCAGCACTGTCGCTTTACAAATTGGACTTTCATCGTTTCCATTTTTAACCCCTTTCAAAATATGAGCCCGTCCGGCCGCGTGACCGGGACCAACCGGAGGGGTGCAGCCTCGCGGGCTCGTTTGTTTCGTTTTGGATGTTTGGTCCCAGTCATAATTATTACATCGTCCAAAATACCATACCCGCTTGAGTCTGTCAACACAAAAACCAAAAAGTTCCGCAAAATACGTAGTCACCGAAATTATTTTTCGGCCGTAAGTTGTTGGAAACAAATAAACTATGAGTAATTGTTAAGTAAATATCAAAAAAACGCTTGATAATGACCATGAATTCCCAATATCGTTGGTGGTATATTAGATATTACGAATTGATAAGGATATCAATTGAGTAAGACTAAAACCAAGCGGGGACCGGGCAAACCAAAAACCATTGTGCCCGAAAAAGAGATGCGAGAAGCTGAGAAACTCGCACGAAAAGGGCACAAAAATTACACGATCTGCAATCTCATGGGTTGGCATGAGAACTTCATAAACGAGCACAAGGATATTCTCAAAAGGTTGCAAAAAAGTAGGTCACAGCACGCTGACGACATTCTGGCTGACCAGAATCGCATCAGGAAGAGCAATTCCAGGGCGGCGGCCACGATAGCGATATTGCAGGGCAAACAGGCGGAGAAAGACGGAGGGCTGGGGCAAACAGATAAGATTGAGGCCGACGTGACTCAGCGGATTCTGAATGTTACAGGCATGGAGCCGATAAGTGCGGATTGAGCAAACAATTGACCTGAACGCTAAGCAGCGGGCCTTCGTCAACAGCAAAGCCCGATACCCGGCGTTTGTAGGCTCCTGGGGCTGCGGCAAGACTATGTGCGGGATTCTGCGGGGCTTGGCGTTGTCTGAGACATTTCCGCATAATCTGGGCTTGATAGTGCGTAAGAAGTTCACAGATTTGCGGGATTCGACGGTCAAAGATTACGAGCGGTACACCGGGCGGCACGTCAAACAGGGCGACAAGGAGGACGTACTGCCGAACGGATCAGTTATCATGTTCCGGCACGGCGAGGAGTTGTCGGGCCTTCAAAATGTCAATTTAGGCTGGTTTATGGTCGAGCAGGCCGAAGAGTTCGAGACGGCAGAGCAGTTTGACATGCTCAGAGGTCGTCTGAGGCGGGAGGAGTGTAAGGTTCGACAAGGCATGGTCATTGCCAATACAGCCGGTCATAACTGGGTATGGGACCGCTGGAAACACCGGCAGTTAGACGGTTATGAGCTTATTGAGGCCACGATAGCAGATAATCAGGCCCATTTACCGGCGGATACTCTGGCGGACTGGGAGCGGCTCAAGGTCGAGAGTCCGAGGAAGTACAACCGCTATATCCTCAACAGTTGGGAGGATTACGACCTGGAGGGCGCGTTTTATGCTGCGCTGATGTCGGACGCCCTCAAACAAGGTCGTGTCGGCATACCAAACCTGTACCAGAGCGGTCAAAAGGTATATACGGCGTGGGACTTGGGAGTCAGTGATACCACGGCCATTGTACTGTTCCAGTTGGTCAAGGACAAGATTAACTTTATCGACTGTTTCGAGGACTACGGTCAGGGCATGGAGCATTACTGTCGATGGCTTGAAAAACAGCCGTATATCTACGCCGGTGACTATTTGCCGCACGATGCCCGGAATCGGCTTCAAGGCGCTGTGATAACGACCAGGCTTGAGATTACGCGGTCTTTGAGGCGTAATCCGGTCGATATTGTGTTAGACCACGGTGTTCAGGACGGTATAGAGACTGTTCGGGGCCTGCTCAGTAAGTGCTATTTCGACACAAAGTGCGAATCCTTAGTCAATGCCCTTAATCACTACAAACGCCAGAAGAAGGACACTGTCAGCACTGAGGACCGTCCGGTCTTTGCGGACACCCCGTTGCACGACTGGTCGAGCAACTTTGCCGACGCCATGAGATATGCGTGCATGGCCTACAGGTACATGATAGAGGTCGACGAAGACCTGATCGGCTGGCCCTATCCCGAGCCGGCATACGCAGGCTCAGCCAATCACTACAACTACGACCCGCTGAAAGCGAGCAATTTATGAATCAGATATCCAAGCTATTCGGCGGCCGGCCTCGCAACCCGGCGGTGGTATCTCAGGTTGACCGGGTCCAGCAGACGGGATTGGAGGGTGAAGGGACGAAGCGGGAGCTGTTGCGCAGGCTGGCGACTCTGAGGCGGGCCACGATGACATCGGAATTGAGTACGGCGAATGTAAAGCGTAAGACGTTAGGCGCGGGAACGGTAGCGTGACCAAAGTTGAAAGACTCCATCAAGAGTACCGTCAAGCCGGCAAGCGTCTCATGGCTGCGGCCAAACGATACGCTTTGTGCGAGAAGGATTACGTCGAGGCCGTTCGTAAGTCTCGCAAAGATAAGAATGTTGTTGAAGTGAGGAATGGTTGCGATGCAGGACCAGAGGTTGAAGGCTTTGGAGGACCCGAGTAAATAATGGACCTGACCTACGACAGCATACAAAACGAGCAGAAGAAGATGGAGGACTACCGCCGGGACTACGAGCCTCTGAAGCGGATATGCTGCGATATGGCCTATCCTGAGCGGGTGGGCGCCTGGGACTTCCAGAGTGCCGCTACGGGTATTGGTGTCAAGGGCCGCAAGGCCGAGTCCAGGATAACCAGATTGTATGATCCGACGGCGCTCAAGGCTTTTGGTATATGGTCATCGGGGATAATAGGTCATTACATGCCCAAAAATATCAACTGGTTCAGTGAGGAGCTTGCAGATCGCCGCTTGAAGGATTCCAAGCCCATCATTCAGTGGCTCCAGGAGACGGACGAGCATTTGAGATACGTACTGAGGGCGTCCGGCGGGTTTGGTTCGGGAAACAACTACTACACGCAGAAGGCCATAGCTATCAAGGATGGCGGGTGCATAGGCGACTCGTTCATGTACATCGAGCGCGATAAGGAAACGGGTAAGCTCTTCATGCAGACCTGCCACCCGAACGAATTGTGGATTAAGCGTGACTACTGGGGCCGCATCGTAGCTATTCACCACAAGACCATGACGACCATACACAATCTGGTAAGTGAGTTTGGTATGCAGGCTCTCAACAGGGACCAGCAGCTTCTCTACCGTGACGATACGGTAGACAACAAGGACACCGCGATTACCCTGATTCACGGCGTCTATCGCAACGCCGACTATGAGCCTGGCAAGCCTGGTACCAGGAATATGCGCTGGCAGCACGTTTACATTAACGTAGAGGGCAAGCACAAGATTTTGCAGACGGGTTCTCGCAAGCTGAACCCGGTGCCGTGGTCGTTGAACAGACCTTCATCGGAGATTTACGGTCGCGGCGTGATAGGCTCGATGCTGATCGAGATACTGACGGCCAATTTCATAGCCAAGGACATGCTAACTGCCTCAAGTGTGGCGGTGAGACCGCCAATGCTGATGACGCAAGCCGTAAGGCATAAGCTCGATATGGGGGCGGGGGCGGTGAATTTCGTGAACAACAAGGAGATGTACGGTCTTAAGATGGGCGATTTAGTAGCTCGTCTGATAGATTCTTCCGGCTATCCATTCGGAGTGGAGCAGCATCAATACTGGCAGTCTATCATCGAGGACCGCCTGGGAGTCAGTCTGTTCATGGCTCTTAATATGGCCGCTGCACAGAGCTATAAGAACGTGGACCACATCGAGACTGCCAAAGCGGAAAGGGCGGTTTTGATGGCTCCGTTCCTCGGTACGTTAGACAGTGTAACGGATTTGGAATTGGATAGGGTTTGGGACCTGGAGCTTGAAGCCGGTAACGCTCCCGAGGTTCCAGGTGAGGTTCTTGAAGCCACTAACGGCGAGGTCGATATCAACTACATCGGGCCTCTGAATCAGGTCTTGAAGCAGTATTACGAGATCGGGTCTTTGATGCAGACCATAAACAACATGCTCCAGGTGATGCAGATAGACCCGGACGCTCGATTGACCGTCGAAACCGACGAACTGGCAAGGGGTGTTTTGAGGGGCGGGAACATGCCCGAAGAGATGATTCGCAGCGCAGAGCAGGTCCAGGAAATCAAGGCAATAATGGCGCAGCAGGCAGAGGATGCCAGGTTGATGGAACTCGCCCAGAAGGGTATCAAAGCGGTGCCTGATTTGGGCAAGAAAATAGACGCAGATTCATTATTGGGGCAGGCCGCGTGATGGAAAAAATAGTTAAGTCCAATCCATACGAAGATAATTATTTTGACGATACCGAGAGACTTGACGAGTTAAAAACTGAAGTTTATTACGACACCAGAATTAAAATCAGAGGTTTTCACAAAAAAAGGAGAACAAAATGCCGAAACAAAGCAGAGAAAGCATAATAGCAGAACTTGACGGACGACAGATAGCCTACAGCGAGGACATGAGCTACAGTGAGCTTGCCGAGCTTCTGAAAAAGGCCCAGGAGGCCGACAAGCCGAAGCCAAAGCCGGAGGAACTCATCGACTACACAGGTATAAGGTGCGGTCTATCGACGATCCAGGACCTCCATCGGAGGATAACGATTCTCGAAAGAAAAATCAATGGCCAGGATGAGTAAAGCGTTGTTGCGGTGGCGTGCTGAACAGAAGCGCGGAGCTATTATGAAGCCGGAGACTTTTGATAAAATTGCACGCGAAGAAGGCAAGGCACAAGCCGGAGCAGCTTATTGGAGAGCCGCAAGACGAAAATACGCAAAATGGAAGAGCAAACACAATGCCCGAACCCCGACCCAACGAGACTAAGAAGCACTACATAAGCCGCGCGATAGCGTACATGATACGCGAAGAGGGCTTATCGCAGGAGCACGCGGCCGGTAAGGCTTACGGAATGTGGGACCAGATGAAGAAGAAAGCCCGCAGGAGGGCCAATGCCGGATAGTTACGACAAATTTGCGGGTATCGGCGACGACATGAACGACTTCGAGCTTGCCGCATTCAAGCGCCTGTTTTCGAGCGACGACGGCCAGTTCGTTTTGGGCCGGATTCTGGAGAAGTGCAAGTTCATGGAACCCTGCAAGAACCAGCAGGACATGGCATTGAACAACTTTGCAAAAGACCTGCTGGCTACAATCTACTGGGACGCCAATAAGAATAGTCTCAATATTCACAGGATAATCGAGTTTGTGCGAACGAAATTGAAGAAAGGAAAAGGATGAGTATTATCCAGATTGAAGAAATAGCTAAGGTGTGCCACGAAGCAAATAGAGCGTTCTGTGAAACTTTGGGTGATGTGTCTCAACTAAAGTGGGAAGATGCTCCGGATTGGCAGAGGCAATCTGCGATTAATGGTGTTGATTATCATTTGAGAAATCCCGGTACTAAACCTTCGGATTCGCATGATAATTGGTTGCGGGAAAAACTTGCATCGGGCTGGAAATACGGGCCCGTTAAGAATCCCGAAGCCAAAGAACATCCCTGTTGCGTACATTATGATGAATTACCCATAGAACAAAAAGTGAAAGACTCGATATTTCTTTCAATTGTACGTTCTATGGAAGTACTACTTCCAAGGAATCAGAAGGAGAAATAGATGAGCGAATTTATCGAAGAAAACGGGGACCTTACGGAGGATTTCAGGGCTGCTCTGCCCGAGAGGCTGGGCGATGCTTATTACAACGACCCTGAGACCAAAAAAGAGCCGACAAAAGAGCTTGATAACATCAGGAACGTTTTCGATATGGCCAAGATGGTCGTCACCGGGTCCAGGAAGATTTCTCAGCACGGCGAAGTTCTCAAGAAGGCCACAGAGGGGATGATAAAGATCCCGGGCGAAGGTGCCACTGATGACGAGATCGCGGCCTACAGGAAGGCTATGGGCGTTCCTGACACGGTTGACGGTTATCAACTGACCATTCCAGAGAACGACAAGGAGGGTTACGAGACAATAGCCAGGGAGGTACGCGCAGCGGCGCACGAAGCCGGTATCGCGCCTTCCAAATTGTCCAAGGTCTGGGATAAGGTTGTAGGAGCAATTGCAGCGCAGACTGCGGCCCTTGAAAAGAAGGGCATGGACCTGCTGACGGCCGACATTCAGGCACTCAAGGACGCCAAGAAGGAGAAATACGACAGTTTCATTCAGGACACCGACAAAGTAGCGGCGCACTTCGATGTAAAGGGTGACGCGGCCATAGGCACCCAGGACAACCCCATAGGCTCTGACTTTATGAAGCTGATGGACAGTCTCGGAGTCAAAGATACTCCGGTAGTGAGGGAATTCTTAGGCTCTATAGCACCGCTGGTACTGGAGGGCAGCTCGCATATAGGTGCAAATCCTCCGGGCTCACGAGACGAAGGCGGCTTCAGTTACGAATACGACGAAAAGGGCAAACCAGTATGATTTATTGCAGGGTGGACTGGAGAGGTTCCAGCGCGGTCTCATAAGCCGTATGACGCGGGTTCGAATCCCGCCCCTGCTATTTGATAGTTTAACCCGAAAGGCCAGCTAAACTATTTGTAATATCAGGTAGCCTCGCAGCAGCGAGAACTGATGCTTAGTCCGTAAAGAACGGACCGGTGTAAATAGCCGCAAGTATCAGGGAACCCGGATGCCGGATAGCTCCCGAAATACAACTGAAACATTGTATTGAAAGGAGTTATTCGCATGTCAACATATTACCCCAACGCAGGCTACACCTTGCTTGACCGTGCCAAGGAGACCATGGACGGCAAGAATATGATGAAGATTATCCAAGTCATGAATTACTACGGCGTGGATGATTTCTTCATGGACTGGCCTGCAATAGAAGCAAGTCACGGCCTCAAACACAAGATAGGCCGTACCACAACCGTACCTTCGAGCACGCGTCAGGCGTTCGACGCCGGTGTCCGTCCGACGGTCACGCACAGTCAGACCATCTGGGAAGATGTTGTGCTGTTCGCACAGAGAAGGTCGATTCACGACAAGAGACTGGATACACTCTCTCCGTCGGGTTTCAAGCAGAAACTACAGATGGAAGACGATTCCCACCGCCGGGCGCTTGGTAAGGACATCGTGTACAACATCTTCAACGATACGCCCACCTCTGGCGGCGAGTACATCAACGGCCTTCTGTCGCGCCTGGATACCATTTCAGGCAATAACCTCGCCAACGTGGTAAGCGCAGGTTACACAGGAGGCGGTTCAACGACCACCCGAATGATTATCGCCGAACTCAATCCCAACGACGGAGCATATCTCGTTTATCCGCCGAGCGGAATGGCCAAAGGACCCCTGGGCATTTTCGAGCAGGATAAGGGCAAAGAGCCCATTCCCGACCCGAACGACTCGGTTGCGATTCGCTACGATTACGTGGCAATCTTCGAGGCGTGGCTCGGCATGGCCGTAGGCAATAACCTCAAGATAGGCGCCATGGTCAATATCAACCCGACCTACGGCGGCACCGGTGCAATCGACGATGACTTTTTCGATAAGCTCAACGCGCTTCTGGCTGTACTCGATTTGGACTACAGCCGCACGCGCATCTACATAAATCGTGGACTCGGAGCCCAACTGACCAACTACAACCGCAAGAAGAACAACATCAACTGGCCGACAACCGAATTGTTCGGCCGGAAGGTCAAGGACTACATGGGCATTCCGATTCGTGAACTCGATAACAAAATCCTTCTTAACACCTGTGCCGTTGTGAGCTAACGGCAGGAAAGGAGCATATTATGAGAGACAATGTTTTATTGTTAAGCAATGCTCAGGCCAGGATTAACCCTACCTCAACGGGTACGGTTTCAACGAATGTTCTGGATTTGGAGCAGGACAGCGCGGCCAACACGCTTATCACCGACGACCAGGTCGAAGGGTTTATGAACGTCGTTCTGACCGCGTATTCGTTCACTTCCGGCGGTGACGAAGGTATCACTCTGGAAGTGAGAAACGCCGATAACTCGGACCTTGCTACGGGCGCTGAGGTCATAGGCTCACTCGACATTCCGCTCGCCGACTTAGCTGCCGGCGATAAGTTTGCCGTACCGTTCAAGCGCCAGGTCGCCGAAAGGTATCTGGGTGGCTGGGTGAGGGCGAAGTCAACCACCCTCGTCGGTACGGTAACGGTCGATGCCGAGTTTGCCAACAACCCGATTTCCGAGAACGAATCCCTGCAAAAAGTCACGAGCTGACAGAAAGGACGGTATGCAATGCGAAAGTTAATAACTCTTGCGGCTGTACTGCTGTTAGCTGCCAATGCCCACGGTATTACGGCTTCTCAAATCAGATGGGGCGAAGACCTCAATTCGAACATGGCGAGCAATACTCTCAAGCAATGGACCGTCAGCATCGAGAACAGGCTGGGCGGTTCGGCCACTGCGGGAACGGGAACCACTTATTACGTCGATTCCAACGTCTCAATTGAAGGCGACGGCAAAAGCTGGGCCAATGCAAGAGATACTCTCCAGGAGGCTGTGGATCTGTGCACGGATAATAACGGCGACGTTATTTACGTGGCTCAAGGCCATTCGGAAAGCATTGCCTCGGCAGGCGCTTTGGCCCTTGACTGCGCCGGTATTACCATTATCGGCTGCGGAACCGGGGATCAGCGGCCGACGTTCACCTGCGGGACGGCGGCTTCGGCGGATATTACAGTAACGGCGGATGATGTCTATGTGTATAACATGATTTTCCAGTCAGGCAAGGCGGATTTGGCGACGGTAATTCTGATTACCGCCGACGACTGCACCTTCAACGCATGCGGCTTTCGTGATTCCACCTCCGGTCTGGGCATGATTACCATAGGCGCAGCCGACGGCGACAGCGACCGATTCCGGATTGCCAATTCCACGTTCTACCAGCCGGGCACGACCAACGACCATTCCATCGAAGTCTTGTTTGATATGGTAGGCGGTCTGATCGCCGACAATATTTTCTACGGCGATTACGATGAAGGCGCAATTGCTGTTCCCGCTGGCGGAAACGCATGTCTCGACCTCAATATCATAGACAATCTGATTTCGAATGTTCAGGCGTCGGGACTGGGAATATCCATTAACGGCACGGCTTCGACCGGCATTATCGCCGGCAACAGAATCTACGTCGATACCTACGCCAACGGCATAGACCCCGGTAGTTTGATGGACGGTGGCGGCAACTTGATATCAATCGCAGCCGACCTTGCGGGTATTACGGCGCTGCCGGCGCCGGCTATCGGCACTGTGACCGCCGGTTCCGCCGAGGATATCCTCAAGAAGCTCTACTATACATCCGACGGTACGGGTGCATATCCGGCGACGGTAGCCAATGACTCGACTTTAGCCAAAATCATGGCCAAAGGCGCTACGGCTACGGCCTCCACCTTCGATAATACGACGGATTCGCTTGAAGCCATCGCGGACGCTATCAGCGCATTGGGCGTTGCGGGCGTGGGCAGTTACGCCGACGAAGTAGTCACGCACATGGACGCCAACAGTATTCTCGCCGACTTGCAGGGCATGACCGAAGTGGGGGCTTACGTGGTGGCCTCGATGGATGCGAATTCCACAATGGGACCTATTGTAGCGGACCTCGCGGGTATGACCGAACTCGGATCCTATGTCGTAACCTCGATGGATGCCAATTCCACGACCGCCGCGATTATAGCCGACCTTGCGGGCATCTCTGAAATCGGGGATAAGGTCCAGGCCGATATGGACGCCAACAGTGTTCTGTACTGGCAACCCAGGACCACCGCCGTCAGTGTGGATGAAGTAACCGCCGATATCATGGATGTTCAGGGCGGGCCCATTATGATTACCAGCATAACCGGCTACGTCAGCGCCGAGATAGGAGGTAACGCCACTACCTGTAAGCTGCTGGTGGACCGCGACGATCTGGCGACCGACACGGACTTTACCACCGCGGTCGCTATTGAAAGCGATGTAGTAGGGACGGTGTACATTTTCACCGCCGCAAACCCTTCGGTACTGACGCCGCTGACACCGGGCAGCAACGGCTCGGCGTCTCTTATGACGGGCGGCTGGTTCTGTCCGGAGGGTATGATCGAGCAATTTATGAGTGCCGACCCCGGCGGGGCGGCGAGCGACCATATCACTTGGTATATCACGTGGGTTCCCCTGACCACCGGGGTTACTTGTATCGCACAGTAGTCTGTTTACAGGGGCGGGGGCGTCCCATCCTCCTCCAAAGACGCCCCCTGCCCTTTAATGGTGATTTATGAGCAACGAAAGCGATAAGTTAGCGATAGTGAACGTGGCATACTTCAGTGTAGGGCACATGGATATTCCCTCCCTGACCGCCGGTTCAACTCCAGACGCAGATAAAATGATTATCATTTTGGAATCTACCATCAAGGAACTGATGGCCGATGACTGGTACTTCAACCGCAAGAGAATCCTGCTTACCGACATGACGCAGATTTACAAGCTGACGGTGGACTCCGCGCCTTCGCCCGCGTCGTTTGCCCGGGGCGCGACTATCACGGGTCAGAACAGCGGCGTGACCTGCACGGTAGTTGACCCCATAAGCGATACGGTCTATCTGGTTACGGAACCTTCCGGTGACTTTACAGATGGTGAAGTGCTCTCGGACGGGACCAATTCCGTGGACTGCGCCACTGGATATCCTCTCAGCGAAGAAGACCTCGATATGGACCAGTACGAGTACGGTTTTCAGAAACCTTCCGACTGCCTCTATATCCGGGGGATTTTCGATAGCGGTCACGACAAGGCCAAGTACCCTCACAAGGTCGAAGGTGATATCATCTACAGCTATTATAAGAGCAACTGTTATTTCAAGTACAACAAGTACCTCACCGCAAGCGCTGATATAAGTGACGTTACTCTGACCCCGTTGTGGTTCCACCGGCTCGTTTCAGCAAAACTCGCTTTCATGCTATCGGCGAATATCACGGAGAATCAGAAAGTCAAGGCCAAGGCCGAAGTCGATTACGATCAGGCATATCTCGAAGCCAAGGAAAAGAACGGCTCGGAAGAGGGCGCACAGGACTGGGAAGGTCATAACGATTGGGCCGAAGGTGCTAATCGTGAAGTAGAAGTCAACACTCGCGGCACTTCTTACAGCCACGGGATTTATTAAAGGAGAAGTCTAATGACAATGACAGGACACGCCAAAGGCGGCGGCGTCATCGGCAAAATGAAGACCAAGGAGTTTACCTGGGCCGCTGGGGCGTCGGCCGCGGATACCGATGCACTGGTAATGAACGGTCTGTGCAGACAGATTGAAGTCGATATCGCCGAGAACACTACGAATAATATCACTGTTACAGTGACAGTGACTACTCCCGATGGCGGAGTTTTGTTTACCAAAGCAGCTATCGCGGACAATGGCTCTACTATCCTGAAGGCGACGTCGGATGCCACCGATTTCGATGCGTTTCTGGCGGCTGAAACGGTTACTGTAACAGTGACACCTTCAGGCGCTCCCGGTGCAAGCGGAGCAACTGTCAACGTGGGATTCTATCTCGAATGAGAAATCGAACGAAAATATTCATCTTTCCAACGTTCGTCTGTACCCTGAATTGCCCTCGGTGCTATCAGCGCAGGCTCAGGCCTCCTTATGACTATTCGATGTCAGCGCGGCAGTTTCAGCGAATAGTGGAGCGGATCGAGTCTCTTGACATCCGGCATCGCGAATGGGTCTTCACCGGGGGCGAACCCACTTGCTGGCCGGATTTGACCTGGGCTATCGGCCTGGTCAAACAATATCGCAGAACTAAGGTCCGCGTGGTCAGCAACGGCTACGAACGCCAGATCAGCGACTATGGGGGGGCGGACGTGATTCAGATTTCTGATTATGGGGCCATCAATCGGATGGACCAGTATCGGCTCAGGAAGCAGGGCGATCGGCGCATGAGGATTCAGACCGCAGTGCACTGCTCATGGGACGGCAAGGCACGATCGGAACTTCCGGGTTCGTGCGGGTGCAATGGACTGGCGTTCGTCGGCGATAAGGTCTGGCCGTGCGCTATGGCGGCGGCGGCCCGCACGGCGGACGGCATGAACATCGAGGAAGATTTCAAAGACTTCATGCAGCCCGAGGCCGCCTGGTATCAGGACCTCTGTGCAAGCTGTCTGGTCAATCGCAAGAACCGCAAAGCGCCCAAGCCCGTCTTACAAATCTCCGTGTGGGAGGCTGGAAGTGCGATTTTCGGCTAAATACATCCTGCTGTTTTCATGTTTGTTCTGTGTTGCGGCCCAGGCCGGAGCAGTTCCGCCGTACGTGACTATCTTCATGCGCACGGTGCTGGACGACGCTACGGCGGCGGCGGCCCGTTCGACGTTAGGATTAGGCAGCAGCGACAGTCCGACCTTTGCCGGACTGGTCATAATTAACCTTATCAATGAATTTTCGACCGATGGGACTTTCGCCGGCAACTCCGATTCCGCCCTGCCGACGGAAAAGGCAGTCAAGACATACGTCGATGGCCGTTCGGGCCCCGGTAGTGGCAACATCGTGTGGCACGAAATCAGGACGGACTTTATCCTGACGAAGAAAGGCGCCAGCCCGCCGGGCGAGGAAAGCGAAGCTGTAGGGGCGTCAGGCAACATTCTGGCATACAATTACGCTTTTAATCCAGCGGCAGTCGGTGACGAAGAAGTCTTTTTCCATATCGTCATTCCATCGGATATAGACGATTCGCACAACGTGCAGTTCTTTCTGGGATGGTGGCCGGACACCAACTGGAGCTCGGGCGACTACCGCTGGACCCTCGAATACCTGGTTAGAGATGTTGACGATATGTATGGGCTTAATACCAGCAGAACGGCCGGGACGCCGACGGTTATTTACGAGGATGTGACGCCGGCCAACGCAACGGATTTGATAGAGACGCCGTTCTATGACCCGAACAAGACTGTGATTCTCTACTGGAAGCCGGATGAGGCGAAGATAGAGATAACTTCGGCGAAGCTGACGGCGTTGAAAATAGCAACTACCCAGATGACCGGAGTCTTCGCGCCATGAGGTTACGGATTGCCTATCTATTAGTCCGGCGGTGGGCTGTCAATATATTTCTGGTTGTTTTTCTGTGTTCACCGGCTTTCGGGGCCACCCTGCAATCCATAGCTTCCGGTGCGTGGACTGCCGACGCAGCTACCGTATGGGATACCGGCATAGCACCCGCCAACGGGGATACCGTCAACGTGAACGGTCCGCATAATGTGACGTTCGACGCAGATATGAGCGGCTGGGCCAACGGCGTGACTTTAATCATAGATAGCGGTGCAACCTTAACTATCAAGGACGATGGCGGTTCTTACTACCTTATGACCTCTGCTGATATTACTCATGACGGTACTATGCAGGCGGGTACTTCTGCGAGCGTGCCGTTTACAGGGACATTTACACTGGACTTCAATTTAACGGCAAGTTCTATTATTTGCAGCGGCGGCGGTGTTATAAACTTTTACTGTATTGAGGCGACAAACAAATTTGTTAAGCTTACGGCTCAGGAGCCGGGCGCGGAAACCGTACTTGCTGTAGATACCGATGTGACCGCCGACATTTGGGCTATTGGAGATGTCGTCGAAATCAGCGAAGGAGGCGGCTATAATGATACGGAATCTGATACCATAGCAGCTATTGCGGCAGGGACAATAACCATTACCGGTGGTCTCGCAGCACAAAAAGAGATTGATTCATTTGTAACATTGGTCACAAGGAATATACGCATAATTAACAGCACTACTTTTGCTATTGAGGACGTTGACAATTCCACGATAAACTGTGCTGTTTATGATTGTACTCATGGAATCGACGGCAGCACGACCGGGGGAAATGTGATAGGCGGGGCAATCAAAGGCAATGAAGCCACTGGGGTGGCACTTAAATTTATATATTCCAGCACCATAAATGCAGCCCTTGTGGGTACAGGAAATGGTTTATCGTATTGCTATAACTGTGAAGTTACATCCGATGCAGTTGTTGCTGGATGTTATTATTCATGTCTGTATAGTCGAAATATGGTGTTACGGGGAAACTGGACAAGCGCGAGACATTTTGTTTCTTATTCATCAAGCATAGTTTTTGCTGCAACGCACACTAAGGGTTATTTGACGGCAATTGTTCAATCAAATGATATAATATTGCAAGATGTAACCATAGATACTGGTTTGCAGGCAATATCTATCGTTGAAGGGATAACAGCGAGTGGGTGCACATTTCAAAATAATACAAGAGATTTAGCAGACCAGACAACAAATGGAAGGTTTTATAATTGCTTATTTGCTTCGGGAACTGAATTCAATAATTATAATGATGAAAATAGTCGTGGAACTTGGTGTTATGTAGAATCATTAAACCATGACCAAGTTGAATCCGCATACAAAGCTTGGTGTGTGGGCGGCATAGTCACTTCCCAGACGGCCTCACCGCCTACTGGATATTCTATATGGTACGAACTGGCCTGTGAATCCGCAAGTTATCCGTGTTTTCGCCAGTATAAAATAGTCGTCCTTCCCGGTACGGCGATTGAAGTCGAAGGCTATATCAGAATAGCCGACGCCGTTGACCACACCTCTTATCCACCGGCGTTGCAGATTATCGACGTGTTTGCAGACCCGCTCGTTGATCAGACACAGAATCCTCTGGCGGAAGATGAAATTCCAATCCCCGACGGCAGTGACGCTACGTGGCAAGCAGTCAGTGTGATATGGGCCAATCAGGGCGCATCTCCGAAAAATGTCATTGTAAGAATGATAGCCCAGAACGCGGCTGCCGATGTAGATACAGTTTGGGCGATTGCAGATTACCAGGACCAGATTGCGGCCATCTACAACAAGCTGCCGAGCAAGAGTTATCTGCGCGGCACAAACGAATCGGACGGCGGCATGGACTCAGATGACGTGTCAGACGTCAACACGGCGGTCTGGACGGCGAAAGTCTCCGACTTCACCGGAGAAACGACGTTCGGCGGCGAAGTAGGAGGACTTGACCCGAATCTTGCCCTTATCTTGGCCGATACCAACGAGCTGCAAACGGACTGGACGGACGACGGCCGGCTGGACGTCATACTGGATGCGATAAAGGCGATAACGGACATTCTGCCCGCCCTTACGACTACCGTGGCTTCGCCCAACGACGCCAATAACTTTACCCTGACGGCGGGTGTTGCAGTAGCCGACGCCTATAACGGTATGACGGTTTACATTCAGGACGCCGACGACTCGCACTGGGAATCACGACTCGTTATCGACTGGACCGCTGCAAGGGTTATGGACGTTGACGAACCCTTCGGATTCACCCCGGCCGCCGGGGATGTCGTGTATCTCTGGGGCCAGGCGTATTTCCCGATGGATATCTGGGACTCACTGCCTATACCGCTGCCGAAGCCCGTGGTTTCCACGATAGATACTCGCGCCGCGGGTTCGAGTGGAGTTGTGGGAGGAACGAAAACATTCGACTGGGAAAGGACCGATCCATGAGAAAATTGGCAATCATACTCCTGCTGACTTCGGCTGCTTCGGCGTCTATCTTCCTGAACAGCTTCAATTCGGGCCAGATGGATATCAAGCTCAAGATACGTCACGATCTCGACCAGACCTCGATGGGCAGTGAGACTCTGCAAAACATTCTCATTAGACCGCAGGGCATGGCATTCAAGAGACCGGGAACGGAGTTTATAGATTATCGAATACAGGAAGTGAATATCCCAACCACCACGACGGTCACTACCGGCGAATATCCAACCTTGCAAGTTGCCGACGGTACTTTTGTCGCACAACAGGCCGACCCCGGATTGACTCATACAACGGCTATTGCTAATGTTAATGACCTCCAGGCGATGAACAATGACCTTACGGGCAATTATTATCTTACGGCTGATATCGACGCATCTGCGACGTCTGCGTGGAATGGCGGGGCTGGTTTCGTACCTATCGGAGATAACTTAACGCCATTTCTCGGCACTCTCGACGGTTGCGGGTACACGATTACAGGTCTTACAATTAACCGAAATAGCACATATCAGGGATTGTTCGGGCAAATTGGCCCTAACAGTGGCGGCGTTAAAGTCTATAATCTTACATTGTCTGCCATTGACATTCAGGGCAGTGGTGGATTCTGCGGCGGTTTGGCTGGTGCTATAGACGGTGAAGGATTATCTTTATGTACGGTGAGCGGAATAATAACCGCGTTAGGCAGTGCGGTATCTGATTTTGGCGGCATGGTAGGAAGGACAGACGGTGACGCTACTATTTACGACTGTCAGTCAAGTGTTGTTGTTGATGCAGGTTCATCGCATACTGATACTTCACCCCAATATGTCGGAGGTTTTGTAGGTCAGGCGGGTTCTGCGGCTGTAAATACTATCTTTGATAATTGCCGTTCAACTGGAAATGTAACAGGAACGGGAGTAGGTGGTTCGAGCGGCGATTCAGTAGGTGGTTTTGCAGGCTATTCTGAGGAATATGCTACATTTCAAGACTGTGCGGCTACGGGCGATGTTTCAGGTGATAGCACCGTAGGAGGTTTTATTGGTGAGGCGGCTGTAGGAACTACATTTACCCGTTGTTCGGCAAGAGGTGATGTATCTATAGCTGCTGTTACCGGCGGCGGCGGTGGTTTTGCAGGGACGGCAAGCGGAACCGGCGGGGATACAAGTGCATTTACAGACTGTTATTCTTGGGGAAATGTTAACGCAGTCGGTTTGTTGGGATACGCCGGTGGTTTTGGTCAATATGTATATGGTGATGTTCAAACGACTAACTGCTATTCCATAGGTACAGTAACGGGTGCTGGCGGTGTTGGCGGGTATATGCAATTCACCGACAATTCAGGTGCTTATATCCCCACGATAACAGCATCTTTCTGGGATACTGAATCATCGGGCGAAGAAGATGGTATTGGTTTTGACGATGCACCATTGATTACTGCGCCGACTGGCAACGATACGGATACAATGAAAACCCAGACGACTTTTACTGATGCGGGCTGGGACTTCGATACTATATGGGATATGAACGAGACGGAAACCCCCACGACTACAATCCAGACATTAAGCCTTGCAGATGACAATGCTGTAAGGTTAATTCCCTTCGAGTACGCGACGAACGATGCCTACGTACTGGAATTCGGCCATAGGTACATAGGTTTCTTGAGGACGACCCCATGAAGAAACTCGCAATCATACTGCTCTTATTCGCTTCTCTGGCTCTCGGCGCGCAATTGAGCTTCAATTCCGGCCAGCAGAGTCCCCTTATGAAGTACAGAGTTGACGTTGACAATCGCTCGATGGCGGCGGAGACTTTACAGAATATCGTGGTAAGCCCGCAGGGAATGGCGGCGAAGAGGCCGGGGACCGAATTTATAGACAATTCAACAACCGATGACAACGTAAGACTCATTCCATTCGAATACTCTACGGGCGATGCTTATGTACTCGAATTCTCACACGAGCAGATAGGCTTTTTCAGGACGACGCAATGAAAAAGATAATCACTTTATCGCTATTGTTTTCTTCGGTCTGTTTCGGCGATTCCGGCAGAATATTAGACCCTAACAACAATGGCTACTACATTACCACTGTGTACGACGGTAATGATCTCAGAGAGATTCAATACGCTCAGTTGAACGATGTCATGTACCTCACGCACCCGAACTATCCCGTGCAGAAACTCACGAGGTATGACCATGACCAATGGTCTATCGAAGAAGTGCTTTTTCAAGGCGGGCCGTTCCTGGAAGAGAACACCGATACTTCCATTACAATCACTCCCAGCGGTACGGGCTCGTTTACCGCCACCGATTACTACGAAGACGGCGACGATAGTCAGGGCGTTGTAAGAGGTGCATTGATGCTCTGCCAATCGTTCACGGCAGATGCCAATACTACCGTAGCCGGTGCGCAACTGAAACTCTGGCGCACCGGTAATGCCGGCACGGTTACGGTAGGACTCTACGCGACTACGGCGGGTAAACCCAGTGGAAGCGCCTTGACTTCAGGCACGATAGCCGCCGAAGATTTGACTACGAGTCAGGGCGGTGACTGGGCGGAAATAACCTTTAGCTCTACTCAAGCCTTAAGCCAGAGTACGGTCTATGCGCTCGTACTATCGGCGGCCTCGGGGGACCTCTATAATTCCGTGTACTGGCGGCATGATTCGACCTCACCGACTTACTCTGGCGGAAGTTATGGCGCATCTACGGATTCAGGTACGAATTGGACGATGTACGCCACCTCAGATTTGATGTTCAGAATGGTCATATCGGGCACGCCCTCCGCTACTATAACGCTTAATTCATCGGCCGACATCTTCAACTCAGGCCATGTAGGGGCGTTATGGAGGCTGACTCATACCGTGGAATCTGAAACTGTCGCCGGTACGTTCACTTCAACTGTCATTCCTCCTTCTGCCGGTATTGACGACCAGGTCAGCAGTAACATTACAGTCTATAAGAATCAGGACTTGTTAGTCACCACCGACGGGTATTGGTACGGAATACTCTACATCAAAAAGTCCTATGATGAGGGCACTACCTGGTACACAGTCCACACCCACCAGAATACCAGCGGGTTGCTGAATCTTGACTTCAAGACTACCGAAACCGTTGACGACGCGATTTACCGTTTGGAACTGGACGATCATGTAGGGTACTACGCACACAGAGACGAGATTTACTACACCTTCAAGTACACGATGGTAGCTGTGAGCTTCCAGAAGCAGGGGATAGTCCAGATAGATTCAGTGACGGACGCAAATTCCGCAACGGCTACGGTTCTTTATCCTTTAGGCGGTACGGATGCAACGTACATCTGGGCCGAGGGCGCATGGAGCGCCTACAGGGGATACCCAAGAGCGGTATGCTTCTATCAGAACCGGCTATTCTTCGCCGGTACTGACTACCAACCGAACATGCTCTGGGGCTCCCAATCAAGTGACTTCGAGAATATGTCGTTAGGATCAGGTCTGGATAACGAGGCCATTGCCAGAGAAATAGGGTCCGCCGGCCAGAATCCTATAATGTGGATTAAGGATAAAAAGGGAATCTATGCAGGCACTACCGGCGCGGTGATACGAATAGGGACTCCCGGCTCGAAGTACGTTCTCACGCCCTCTACTATAAGCTCCGAAAGGGCGGTTGAGACCGGGTCGTGTTCAATTCAGCCCGGACTGACGGGAAGCTCGATAGTCTATGTCGACAGGAACAGGAGAAAAGTAAGAGACTTGAAATACGACGTGGCCACTGACGACATGATCTCGCCTGAACTGACTTTATTCGCCGAGAATATCACAGAGCCCAATATCCTTGAGATGGCATGGCAGAAGCGACCTGACGAAAGGGGCTGGTTCATAAGGGGCAACGGGCACATGCTCACTCTTTCCTATAACCCCGCAGAGGCCGTGGAGGCGTGGACGGAGATTGTCACCGATGGAAATTACGTAAGTGTATGCGTCATACCGGGAGTGGATGAAGATGAGGTCTGGACCGCAGTGGTAAGAGACTCCAACGACTACATAATGATTGAGAAGTTCCACAACCAGGATTGGACTGATGATGTATGGTTTGTGGATTCAGGTCTTGAATATTCGGGCGTTGCGACCACTACACTGACGGGCCTGGGCCACCTGGAAGGCGAATTGGTTCAGGTCTATTCAGACGCCAATGGATACATAGGAGACTACATGGTATCTTCCGGCGCTATCACTCTGAGCTCAAGCGAGACTCAGGCAATCGCGGGATTAGGATATACGGCCACTATCAAGACGTTTCCCATCGAGGTCAATACCCAGTTGGGTCCGTCGGTGGGAATGCTCAAGAATATCAGATTGATTACTTTAGCGCTGTATGAAAGCGAAGGTGGAAGATACGCCTTCCCGCCTTACGAGACCAAGTACGACATAAGGTATCCCACTTATTCCACGGACTTTTTCACCGGACTTGCCCGTCAGGGGATGAACACCGGATACCAGATGGAAAACTACGTCATTATCGACCAGAACGAACCTCTGCCTTTGGGGGTGACGGGTATAGCGATAAACAAGTATGAACTATCGACTGACAATTAGAAAAATGACGAGCTCGGACGTTCCGAAGCTCAAACTCGAAGAGCCCTGGATGTACGAAAGGTTCATCGACTGCCTTGCCCGGGATATAGGACCGGCATACATAGTCGAAGAAGGCGATATCGCTCTGTGTGCGTTCGGGGCTCTCTTTGAATGGGGCTCTCAAGGCGCGTGCGAGGTCTGGTTCAATTTGATTGAAAAAAGAAGGTTGTTTAACGTCGCGCGGATATTCAGAAGGCTCCTGCCCGATTTGGCAAAAAGACACAAGGTCACGAGGATGCAGGCGATAGTCAAGTGCGGAAACGGGGTGAACAGCAGGTTTATGAAGTTCCTGGGCTTTGAGAACGAAACTCCCAACGGCATGAAGAACAAACTCTATAACGGCGGGACCGCTTTTATGTATTCGAGGGTTTTCTGATGCAGGCATTGGCAATAGCGGGAATTATAGGTGGTCAGGCGCTGAGCAGCTATTCGACTCTTCAGGGCGGCAAAGAGCAGGCCGAAGCGGGGAAACTTCAGCAACAGCAGTTCAACGCCGAGGCCGCCGCCGAAAGTGTATCAGGACGTGAAGCGGCATATCTGAAGCGACAGGAGACCCGGAGAATGACGGCTTCACAAATTGCCGCTATCAGTGCTTCGGGTACGGGCTTGGTGGGTTCCAACCTTGTGGTGATCGCAGAGAGCGCACGCAACGCCGAGATAGACGCTCTGACTATGGAGCGAAACTCGCAGATTAAGGTTCAGTCGCTCAAGCAGCGCGGAAGATTGGCGAGGTATGAAGGTCAATTGGCGCATAGAAACGCGAGGCTCAGGACTTTCGCCGATATCGCGGGCACCGCAGGAAAGTCGTATTTGATGTTCAAATATTCATAGATTCATAATGCAGATAGAGCAATATCATCGCAGAGCAGTACCATCGGGCACGGCGGGCAATGTAATAAATCAGCAACCCGATACCCATGCAGAAGAAGGTAATATCGGCAGGACATTTACTGAATTGGGTTTTGCGGCCGAAGAGCAGATACTCAAGGCCAGGTACTACAACGAAAGGAGTAAGGCCCAGTTAGCGATTGATAAAGCCTATCAGGACTACGAGGAGAAGTTAGATCCAAATGACACCGATAACTGGATACCCAGTTTAGAAGAACTTCAGAAAACCTATCCTGATTTAGTCGGCAAGATTAAGAGTAACAGATTGAGGTCTGAGCTTCCGGCCATGTTCGAGGATGCGAGCCTGAGACAGAGAAGCTCACTGTTCAACTACAAGAAAGTCGTAGATGCCCGTAACTTCCAACAGGACTACCAGACCAACTACAGGTCGTTCATGGAGAACGCCTCCAAGCAGTCGATAGAAACCCCGGCTGCCCACAATGAAGCCGTTGCAAGCTCGTTAAAGTCGTTGTTCGGTCTTCAGGTGAAAGACCCCGAAAGACCTATCGAGATGGGCAATCTCGAAACCGTCGAAGATTACGACAATCCATTATTCCATACCGAAAAGCTCAGAATGGATCAGGCACGGGTATGGCTCGAAGGTGAAAAGCAGGCTCGCAATGATTACGTGATAACGCAGGTCTCCAACTATCTCCTGGAGCACCCCGACGCCGGGATAGATAATCCGAACGCATACATGAAGGCCAGAGGCATTGAGGGCAAGTTCAGTCCAGACGATATAGAAGCTCTGCAATCAGCCTACAGAATCAGACAGAGAAGAATCGCCGTAGAACAGCAGGCCGCAATAGAGGCCGAGCAGCGCAAAGTCTCCGGTGAAGCGTATGGCTTTGCCCAGAACAACGACTTCAAAGGCGCGATGGACACTATCAACAATTCCCAGTTGGATTCTGATTGGAAGATATCTCAGTTGAAAAAGATGCAGGACGCTATCGAGTTGATGCACGAGTCCAAAGATAACCCCATGAAGGTCAGGCAGGATGAGTCAGCGTATCTTGAGATGTGGCGCAAAGTAAATCTTCAGCCCGAATCGGTAACAGTCCAAGACATTCAATCCGGCACAGGTACTAAATGGACGGTGAACGACGAGAAGGAGTTCTTCAACGACTTGGAGAAAGCCAAGACCGGCGGCCAGCCGGAATACGTTAAGACCATGATCGACCTGATGGACGAATGGTATGGTAATTTGAAGAAAGCCAACACTGACAACGAGGGTCTTGCCGACATAGCAGCCAGAAGAACAGAGACTCTTAATAAGTTCCACGCCATAGTCAAACAGTGGCAGGCCGAAGGAAAGACGCCTACTCCACAGGAAGTCAAGCAGGCTATCGCGGATATATTAGCCGAACCCGAGGCGGCGGGATTCTTCAGTCGGTGGTGGTCGAACGTCTGGAAAGAACGCAAGGCTACTACGGAGGGCCTGGAAAACGTAATGCGCAAAACAATGCTCGCGCCGAATCTTGCGTTGGGCAGGAAGAAGACCGGGAGCGTTTCGCCCTACGAAGAATACCCCGATGCCTTCCTTGAAAATGGAGTCTGGAAAGTCATACGCAACGGTAAGACCTATCGAATAGAGGACTGATGCCGAAACTTGTATTAGACAAAGGACCGAGACTTGTATTAGATGAGCCGGAAAAGAAAAAAACCGGCTTGCCGCAGTTCTTCCCTATCGAAAGAGAGAAGCTGCCCGGCGTATGGGCGAGTCTTGATAATGTCTTTTCGGATAAGGAGGAATTGAGAAATCTTCTGCCCTTAGATGTTGGCTACCAGTTTGGCAGAGTAGTTGGAATGGGCACCAGGCCCCAGGAGATTGAAGGTAAAATCGGTTCTGCAATGTATTACTCCCTCGAGTTGGATATGCCTTTTGATACAGCCTTTAGTCTGACCGACGCTCTTAACAGGATGGCATTCCGCAAAGACCTGCCTGCGGATACTGCCTTTGGCAGAATCAAGCAGAGATACACGGGGGGCAAGGCAAGCGTAAAGTCTATGGACCTTGCCTACGACATCTTGGGTAAGACTTGGCAGAACTGGGACGAATACGACAAGCAATTAAAAAATCTACAGGCTTTGGAATCTCAGGTTCCCAATGATATTGGTCAGGAGTTTAGGGGCTTCTGGGAAAAGAGCTTCGGTGCCGCCACTGAGCAGATACCTATTCTACTGGAATCCCTAAAAGCCGCTCCCGTTCCGGCGGGTATCGGTGGTCTGATGGGGGGAATCATTGCGGGGATAGGCTCATTGGCCGTGCCTACCGTGGGGGAGGAATTGCCGGCCGTAGGAGCTGGCATAAAAACAGGAATCCAGATCGGTGCGGCTCTGGGCGCGGCTGACCGAATCAGGCAGTTGGAAGCCGGTGGGATGTTCTTAGAACTTGCCCGGATGAAAGATACCTACGGCAAGAGGATAGACCCTAAAATAGCCGTAGTGGCCTCTCATGCCGTTGGGGCAATAAATGGTGGCATTGAGATAGCCGAGTGGGGCGTTTTACTATCCACATTCGGGATTGACACGGGGATATTCAGTAAAGCCGTAGAATCGGTAACGAAGAAACTAGCGCAGGAGCACACCCTCAAGAACATAGTCGCCAGGCGAGTTACGCAATACGGAATAGTTTTGGGAGCAGAGACTTTACAAGAGATAGAGCAGGAAACGAGCAACGTAGTTTTTGGCGAACTGGCGAAGGAAATAAACAACAGGGCCAAAGGTACGGCCTTCAAGAAAGTGTCCGCGGACGATCTGAAGCAACGATACAAAGAAGTCACTACCGAATCTTTGAGGTCTTTCGGTGTGATACTCGCTCCGGGTGTGGGGATTTCAGGGGCAATTGAAGCCATAGGCTTGAAAAAAGCCACTAAAGAAAAGCCCGTCACCGTCAAGCAGGAGAAGAAACGAATCGTCGTAGAAGTTCCCGGCACCCCCGAAGAAGCCGCCAAAGGCAAGACAGAAGTTGCGCCCGGAGTTTTCGAGAAAGCTGTCGCCCCCGCTGCTGTATCAGCGCCAAAAGAGACGCAACCTATTGCTATTCCACCGGTTACAACGCAAATTCTACAAACTCGAACGCCGCAGGAGCGACGAACTGCCCCTGTTACCGGGGAAACGCCCGCCCAAGTCGGTTTACCAGGGCCAGCGACGGAGCCTGTGGCTGGAACTGCTATACCAAAGCCCGTACAGGTTATCAAGCGAAAGAAAGGCAGTGGAGGTTTCTTTGCCGAGATGGCCGATGCGGCCGGAACCGAAAAGGCCAAACGCCGAATCAGTGAAAGGCTTGCCAAAGGCGAAGATCTGCTGTTCGGCTTGGAAAAGGGTGACATTATCACCGATAAGAACGGCGGCAAGTGGTTATTTAACGGAACGGACCTTGATGGTTTGACCGAAAGTGGCGAAAGAAGCGGCGCCATCCTGGGTGTATATAAAGCTACTCGAACGAGTAAAACTTTCGAGCCGAATAACGAGGCTCTGCAACTTGCGTCAGAAGCTACGAAGGCCCCTGTGAAGTTGCCCGCCCCAGAGCCGGCGGCAGTGAGCGCTGAAGCGGGGGCCAAAGTATTGTATCATGGAACGACTGTGACTAATGCGGAGAAGATACAAACAAAAGGATTTAAGCCCAAGATCATCAATGGACAATTTTATGGCGCAGGAGTCTATTTTTCGCCTTCTAAAGATGTGGCTTCTCGATATGGAAAAGCAGTAGTTGAGGCCATACCCAATCTGAAAAATCCGTATGTTTTGGATATAGACAGATACCGTTCCATTGAGGAATGGTATGATGAGATTCAGGATAATATCGAAACACCTCTCAAAAACGAATATGGCGAGGCCGTCACTGTTCATCAGACGGATTTGGAAGGTGGAAAAATAGCCAAGCTCAAGCCAGAAGCTACCGAAGCGGCTGATGCTATTCGTGATTACTTACAAGAACAGGGTTTTGATGGTGTCATTATCAAAGAGGGCGGCGAAACAAGCGAGGTGGTTGTATTTGACCCCGCTCAAGTCCAGATTCAGACCCCGGCGGCAGTGAGCGCTGAAGCGGGGGCCAAGGCGGAAATCAAACGTATCATCTCCAAAGAATCCTACGAAGCGGCCAAGAAACGACTCATAGACCGCAACACAATTAGGTCAGGTATCGACCCACAGGGTCTTGCCGACCTCGCCACTATAGGCGCATACCATATAGAGTCTGGGTTAAGAACATTTGGCAAGTGGTCTAAGCAGATGGTCAATGAATTCGGGGATGCCGTAAAGCCTAACCTGAAACGCATTTGGAAGGATGCCCGGAAGACGGTCAAGTTGGGCGATTACAATGCTCGCAAGAATGTCATAAAGCAAATCAAGACCATCCAGACGAAGAAGGGCCTCTCTGACACGCAGTACAAGGAAATCAAGCGCAAAATCACCGAGACAGGCCAGGCAAAGTCAGCATCCAATATGAGCGTAGATGAGCTTGAAAAGCTCCTGAAGAAGATGCAGGCTGCAAGGCCCCGAAGGATAGACGGTAAGAAGGTAATCACCAAAAAAACCGAGAACGCCGTCCAGAGTCTCAAAAAGTCTCTGACTGATAAGCTGGCAATGACTGAAGAGGCTTTTACAGAACTTGTTCAGAACGAAGTCGGCAAGCGCCAACCGAAGTACATCGACAATAGTCATTTCATTACAGAGACCGAAGGCAAAGCGATTATCAGAAGAATGCACGATGTAGGCGAAGTGCTGAGAGTGACTTACGCCAAAGACAAAGCCGTAGCCGAGAGTCCCGAGATTGGCGAAGCGGTTAAGAAGATAGAAGACCGCATTTCAAAGAAACCCAAACGCGACCCGTGGCGCGTCGAGTCCATGAGGTACTACGCACAACAAATGCAGAGGGTCACGGGCGCACCAGTCTATTCGATGTACCAGGCACTCATAGACGCCCACAACGAAATTCAAAAGACCCGGCATGCAAGAATGACGAAGTTCGAGACTATCGAGGGGTTCAAGGAAATAGCGGGCGACGACCAGGCACTACAGAGAGTTTCGGACTACATAGCTTCTCAGAGTACGCTCAAGGACAAACCTCAAGCGCCGGCTAATATCACTGAATCCGAAAAAGCGGTAGCCAAAGAGATTCAGAAGATATTCCGGGAGTACGAATTAAAGGCCAGAGTCTCGAAGTTCTTCAACTGGTACTATTACGGTGAAGGAATAGCCGAATACGAGCAGTTCAAGAGAGAGATACATAAGGCCGAGGATATCTACGACTCTCAGGGCAAGGAAGCGCTCATCGAATATCTGAAGACCCAGACGTGGGGTATCGTCAAATCTGGATACGAACCCTTAGAGAATGTGATTGCCAAGGTCTATACGTACAAGATGCGGCCCCAGACCGTAGGAAAGGGCCATGTAAGAGTAAGGACGGACATAGAGTACCACAAGCAGGAAAGAAACATTCTGCAAAGACTCAATTCGTACATGAGGCAGATGGACCTGCTCTATAACATGAGTCCGCAGATCAATGCCTTTGTAAGACTTGTTGACGACAACAGCGGCAAATTCCAAGAACCCCGCAAGGTAACGCAGTCGATAGAGACGTTCCTCAGAAACCTCAAGCAGTATAACATTGAAGGTAGTTGGTTCGGAGATATACTTGCACGGGTTTACGCGCAGGTGTCTCAAATCGTGATACTGTCCCAACCGGTGTTAGCTTTTAGAAACCTGTTCCAGAATGCAGCCTTTGAGTACGATAAATCTATCCTGTTCGACTTGAGAAACGAAGCACTTTCAGAACAGGATAACGCCTTTCGGGAAACCCACGTCCAGCAATTAAGAGGCATGATGGAGGAGTTCTTCCTGATTAACGAAAAGCCCCTGCCCATACCCTTTGTGCCGACTCTAACGAAATGGCTCAGGCACATAAAGATTTACGCATGGTCCGATGTCTCAAATAGGGATTGGTCATTCTGGGCGAAGATGAATCAGGTCAGACGCGCCCAGCAGGCAACCAGCATCTCGGATATGATGCAACGTGCGAAGTTCGAGGATATGACCTTAGAGGAGCAGGTCGAGGCGCTGCGCATACTCGCCGCCGACGGCAAGGACGCTATGGCGCGGTATATCGCAAAAGTCCACGTTGAGGATATTCACTTCCAATACGAACGCTCGCAGCGATCGCCGGCCGAAATGGATACCCTGGGCAGGGTCTTGGGAAACCTCATGTTGTTCCCGAGGTCATACATTGAGTTAATGATGCATGCAGGAAATACTCTGATAGACAAAACCGCCACCCCAGACGCCAAGTACAGAGCGGGAAAACGAATAGTGGCGGTTATGGCCGGCGGGTATCTGACCGGCACGGTTTACATGATGATATCCGGTAGAAAACGAAATCCTTACGACCCGTTCCAGATATTCCAGGTCAGTCCGGGCGGGCTTGTCTTGGGCGCCACTCAGGATTTGTTCGAGGTCGGCAAGCTTACCATAAGAGCCTTGTCGGGCGATAAGACCGCCGTTTATGCACTAACCACTGCGATACCCGAAATGGCAGACGACTTCATACCGTTCTACGACTGGACGATGCGCGGTTTGGAAGCCTCGTTGGATAAGAAGAATATCGACCGCGAAGCTCTAAGGGAAATTCTCGCAGCCATAGATAAGGAGTACACCGTCAGGAAAGACGCCTACACTATGAAACGCAACTTCGTAAAGAAAATCCAATATGTATTAAGTGGTCCGAGCGTTGATAACAAAGACGAAGGAAAGAAGAACTACCACTAATGAGAACGCCATTCCTCTATGATCAGGTTGATAAAGCCATAGATGATGGCAATGTAAAGGACGACGAGAACTAAACCGCCAATGATATAAAGGATTCTCATAACAGCAATTATACCAATATAAAGAGCAAAGTCAAGAGAAAATTAGGAGCAAGCGATGGAATACATCTTGGCAACCGTCAACTGGCAGGACATACTCCTGGTTGGCTCGGCATTGGGGATATTTCAGGGAACGAAGATGATACACGGAGCAATTAAATCCAAGGGAGAAAAAGTGGAACCTACGAACGGCAACGGGAAATATTCACAATTACTTTGTGATGAGAAACACAAAAATATCAATATCCGTCAGAACGAAATCAAGGGCGAAATGGGTGAACTGAAAAAGGATATGCGGGATGGCTTTAAGGTGGTTTTTGAAAAACTTGACCGCATTCAGGAGCATCTAAAATGAATGCGGAACTGCAAGTCTATCGCGCCAAATTACAGGACTTGGCCTTTGAGTCCTTACGAATACTCGCCGAGATTAACGAAATGGAAAAGACCGTCTCGCGGCTCAAGAACGAGACTGCGGAAGTCTATGAGAAATGCGACAAAGCACTGGATAAAAGTTGAAAGGCTTAGTTATGGCACTTGATATGACTGGTTTTGTGGAAGTGGCCAAGGACGTATTGACGAAGCTGGCCGACAAGATTGGCAGAAAGCAGATTATCGCACTGGCGACTATCGGCGTTCTGGGATGGTTGATAAACAACTTCCCGGAAGTCGATTTCTATAAGCTATGTATAGTGGCCGGCGTTGGGACCGTGGGCATAGTCGCGCAATTGCTGCTGGACCTGAAACGGCCCAGGGCGCAAAAGGAATGAAATGCATTGGTTCAGAGCAATCGCGGTCTTTGTACCTTTGGTAGCGCTGATAACCTTCCTTGAGCTGTACTGTCACAATGAGAAGCCCAGGCAAAGGCGAAAATGGAAACTCTGGTAAATGAGGAATTCTTTGAAAGGAACAAAAAATGAAGAAACTGATTGTATTGTTGGTTCTGGCCTGCCTCGTTGGCGGGTGCATCGAGCCGATCTGCAAACCCGACGACACCGTGAACGTCTGGATGCTGGCCGCGCCGGAGTATGACAACCAGCAGGACGAGTTTCAGGGGCGAATCGGCCTGCAAAGACAGACGGTGGAAGCCGGGTACGAGACTTCGTATGTCGGCAACGATTTGGGAATGCAGGCCCACGGGGCTTACGCACTGGCTTACCTGGCGCCGACCGAACTGGGCAGTCCGTACATCGGCTACCACGCTACTCTGGTTCTGGGCGACCTGGAGGATTCGGCCTATTACGGCCCGGTAGCCGGGGTACTCGTGAATATCGGCGGTATAGATTCTGTGCTGGAGTACCAATACCGTGATTACACGGGCACCTTAGCCGACTTGCAGGAGCATGGCAGCGACAGCCACCGGGTATTCGCCGGGGTAAGAATTAAGTTTTAGCCTTTCACTGGGGCCGGGCGGCACCCTCCACTTCGCCCGGCCCCTATTTTGTCCTATCCCACCAAGTGTCCAAAGGCACAAAACCTTCGGTCTGTACGTATATTTCAAATTTATTTTATTTTTCTGTTGACATTTCCCATGTCATCGAGTAGTTTGTAATTATGTTCGATAGGATGATACAAACAAGCTACTATGTTACCTTTCGCCGCCGACCCTCTCCGAATCATCCTCTCGAACAGGTAGATTGCGTTTTGTGGTCGGCGGCTACTTTATTTCTGGAGGCGAGAATAATGAATATCGCAGGCCGGGGCAGGAATCATACATATAGAAAGGGATACTATGAATACACAAGTATTGAATGAAGTTCACGAAGGCGATTTGCCGCAATGTGTGAGAAATAGATTAGATAGTCAGGTCGATAGTGAGGAAAGAGATTTGACGCATCTAAAAGTAGAAATCAATAATTTCTGTTGGATGCATTTACCTGCAAATAAAACTATAAGAGAGGCTGAAATCATTGCTTGTCAAATCTTCCAACTTATGACAGATGGGAAATGGCAATAACCAGATAAAGTACCCGCAAGGGTTCACGAATCGTGGGTTTCGACCGTGGCTATCCACAAGGGCCCTGACATAGCCAGACGGCGAGCCGGTTTGCTCTTTGACAATTTAACAATTCTCACCCCCTGCGGATATCTCGCTTTTTCCTCTTCCTCCGCTCCGCAGGAGGTCTTGAAATAAATCAGTGAGGGCGTGGTAGCCTGACTGCCCACTGGTTTTGAACTATCAGCAAGGGATGGCGGCGTGTAGCGTGTCCGACAATACCCCTTGGGACTGACGGCCATCTTCCGGGGGCGGCATTCGGATGATGCACGTTCGATGTCTAAAAGTTTGAACCGTCACCCATCCTTTGCTGGTTTGATAGTTCCGGCAGACAGGCGGCGGCGAAAGCCAAATCATAGGTTGGCACATAACCCTTAACGTTAAAACACGGTTTGCCCGAAATCACTGGATATTACGGTTGTGATCTGAGAACAGGAGAATTTGTTTGTGCGGATTAGCTGATCAGCAGGCCGGGGACGAAGGGCAGGAAGCCCGGACGGATCGAGAATGATGCGCATGGACTCGAGGCGCGATGAAACTCGAATGGAAACTTGATGGAGCGAAAAACGGTACAAATTATGGAAGATGACGGTAGATATAGTTCCAACTGGTGACAAGGACGCCCTGGCCTGCTTAATTTGAAGAATGAAAGATGCCTCACGGAAACGAATCACGGGTAGCATAGTGCTGGGATAAATGGAGAAAGACAAACCCATGAGAGAATTCCTAATCGTAATCTATTGGGCCGTTCGCTTCTGGATAGCCGAGCGGCTGGACGGGAGAAAAATATGAACTATTACAACCGCAAACTAATCGAGCGCACGCATCTGGCAGCACTGGCCGCGATATTCGGCGTCAATCTGATTTTGTGGTGTGCGATTTACAAAGTCGCCGTCTGGGCATGGCACTGGGCGGCTGAGATTGTGAGATAAACCTATTTTCGGGAGATCAGCCATGAACATGACAGACCCAAAAATCTTAGAGGCAGAGCGTGACGGACTGCCGGAAGGCACGCCGGAACGGTATCAATGCGACTTGTGCAAAGAATACCACATCGAAGGGAATCTGAAAGATGTCGTCCTATGCACCGAGTGCCAGGAGCGTGCTGCCGGTTGCGACATTGCGCAGTGGGACCGCAAGATTCTGGTTGCGGCAATGCGGTTAGCCGTCGAGTCCCTGCGTAGCGATGCGAATCGAGGCGAAGCCGTTGGGATCTTGACCGCCGCACTCAATCAGGTCGAGGAGAAAACGGAGTAAGCGATGAAACCGAAACGCTCATGCCCCAAGCACAATGTCAGGCTTGAACCCAAGAAGACGCAATTCGGTATTCGGCGATCGTGCCCTATCGAGGGTTGCACGGTGGTTTGCTGGGATGGCCGTACTTCGACGCCAGCCGACTTGGAGACACGAAATGCCCGAAGGGTGGCACACGCGGCATTTGACCCTCTATGGCGGGAGACAGCAACCACGAAGGGCGAACTGTATAAGGATTTGGCGGAATACATGGGGCTGGAGCAGAAAAACGCTCACATCGGTCACTTCAACCAAGAGCAGTGCAAACAGGTGATGGCGTTCTGTGAGCAGTTAGAAAGCGAAGCAAGCGATGCGAATCAACAATCTTGAAACTCTCGAACACGCGGTACTCCAAAAATGCGCGGTTGTGGTCCCGAAGGCCGGTTATGGCAAAAAACCTTTGCCGGCGGCTTGGTATTTTAACTGGCGAGGTGTTTGTTTGCTCCATGCGTTTCGGCTGGGAATGTTCGTTTACGAGAAAGAAAGCGAGGCAAACGATGGCGAATGAAATAGAGCAACTAAAACAATTCGGACTCTTTGCAGCCCCACTCAACAACGGTGACTGGATGGTCGGCCACGCCAACGTCATCTATTCGATCAACATCGACTCAGAGCACTATGAGGACGAACGCCTTTCTATCGCCAGCACTCTTATCGAGGCGATAAACAAGTGGGTCAACAGAAACAAAAAGAAAGCGAGATGACAAATGATAACGGAAGAACAACGCCAACTTCGTCGCAAATATCTGGGTTCGAGTGATTTGGCGATTCTATTTGCACATCTGCTCAAATTCCCATTGCCGTACAAAAAAACCGACGTGGACATATATTGGTCGAAAGTTAATAATCTTCCCAACAACTCGACATTGTCCACCGAGACAGGCGATTGGTTGGAAAAACCATTACTGGAATTAGCGGCGAAGGAATTGGGCGTAGATATTATCATTGATCCCGGCCGTTTGTTCACAGTGGCGCAGCATGGTCCGGGCAAGGGCTTGCTTGCCGCCAATCACGACAGCCTGATTGTGGGACGTCGGGCCGGGATTGAGGCAAAATTCCGCAATGCAGACAATGCACAGTTTTTCGGTGAACCCAATACCGACCAGGTAGCACTTGATGTAGTCGTTCAGACGCAAACGCAAATGTATTGCGGCGACCTTGACGAGGTCTATGTCATTCTCGGCACACCGAGCTACTACACAATCGAGCATCGCCTTTACAGAGTCCCGCGTGACGAAAAGATAATCGATACAATTGCTATTTATGGTTCTCAATGGTGGCAGGAGCATATCGAGGCGGGTGTTCCCCCGGATGGCAATCTTGAGCCGCCTCTTTACGTGCTCAAGGCCCTCGAGCGTAAGATAGGCGTACAGATTCGTCTGCCGGACGAAGCAGTTGAATGGTGCGACAAGCGAATTGAACTGAAAAAAAATATCAAAACTCTGGCTACCGAAGTAGAGACAATCAACCGTAAATTGCTGCACGCCCTGGGAGACGCCGAAATCGGCCTGTTGGCAAACGGCGGTAAGGTAACATTCAAACAGTATATGAGAAAAGTTTTTGATGACAAGCGTCTTCGTTTGGAACTGCCAGAAATTGCCGCCGAGTACACCTACGAAACGATGACCAATACGGGCATCCGAATTTCAAAACCCCAAAAATAATTTGAAGGGAGAAATCATGTCAAAGAAACAGATAAACAAAACAGAAGAACCGAAGGCCCCGGCAGCTCCGCCGGCGGTCGCACAACCGAAAGCAGTTGTGGCGATGACGGCCAAAGGCTTTGCGCCGACGACGATGGAGGAAGCCTGGCGGCTGTCTGAGGCCCTGTCCTCTTCCGGGCTGGTGCCGGATGCCTACAAAGGTAAACCTCGTGACTGTCTGATTGCCCTAGATCTGGCCGGACGGCTGGGCGTGGGGTGGCTGGCTATCATGCAGAGTGTGTATTCCGTGCATGGCAGGCTCGGGATGGAGTCGAAGCTCGTTGCCAGCCTCATCAATACCTCCGGCATTTTCACGGACCCGCTGGACTACGAGGTCGTCGGCGACGATTCAGACAAAGATAACTACAAGGTCCGTGCATTCGCTACTCGCAAGAGTACCGGCAAGGTGCTCTATGGTCCGTGGATTACATGGAAGCTCGTTCGTGCGGAAGCCTGGGATTCCAAGGCCGGGAGTAAATGGAAAACCATGCCCGACCAGATGTTCCACTACAGAGCTGCGAGCTGGTTTGCGAACCGTCACTGCCCTGAAGTCAAGATAGGAATGATGACAACTGAGGAAGCTGAGGAGCTCCCGGCAAAGCACGTTGAATCAACAGATGTTACTCCTGGCGTCGAAGGTCTCAAGGCCAGGCTCACCGAGCGGAATGGCGCCGACACTACCAGCGAACCGGAAACCACCGGGCCAGAGAACACAGAGGACGGCAACAGCGAGCAACACGAGGACGATGCACCGCCTGCGGCCGAACGTGACGCAGAGACAGAGGCGAAGGTCGCCGAGCAGAAGGCCAAGCTCGGTGTCGGCGCAGGAAACGGCAAGAAGGCCGCTTTGTTTCGATAGACGGGGCAATGAAAAATATACGACGAAACTTTGTGGACTGGGGCAAGTGGCGCGACGTAATGAATCGCATCTATCCGAACAGTCGCGGTTATACGATTAAGGCGGTTGTCAATTTGATTTACAGTGTCAGGGTTTATCGCTGTGACAAATTCTTCCCGGAAGATGAAGAATATAGTCTGCTAATCAGTATCACTCGCAAAGATGGAAAACCTGTCAGGGGTTCTCATTGGTTAGATTTCCAAAGAATCAAGCGGGAAATCGGGTACGGTGATTATTGGGCTTGTGAATGGTATCCGCCGGATGAAAAAGTGCTGGATTCAGCTAATGTTTACTATCTCTATCTCTGGCCGAAAGAATCGCCTGTTCCAAATAGGTGTTGCTTGGAGGGAAACGAAAACGATTTGAATTATTGAAAGCGAAAGGAGCGAAACAGTATGAGCAAGTTAGATGAATACAGGGCAGCCGTCAACGCCCACGAAGAACTTGAAAAATTTTTTAATACCAAACATGCGGAGCCATGCCTGGGCAGGACATTCGACGGTAAGAGCGGCGTCGCATTCCCCTACACGGACCGCACGGTATCTCGTTTCCATTCGGTGAACGAGCGATTCACCACCTTTATCGCCCGTGCCTGCCAGGAGTATCGCGAATTGCTGGTGGCCCGCGCCATGGCACTGAGCATTGAGCACGTTAAGGCGCTAAGGGATGCCGTTGAGGAGGAAACAATCGAGACAATCCGCGCATCCGGTGCCGCAAACAAGCAAGAGCACGCCGTCTCGAAACGACTGAAAGAAGCCACGGATGTTATCCGCCTCGTCCACAAGAATATCTATGGGGCTGCGATTCCCACTGACTACGCAGAGGCAAAAAACGCAGTCGCGGAATTTATGAAAGGAAAACCGAAGGATGGCAGTGACCACTAAAAAGACCAGGACAAACAGACTGCCTGAACCTGTCCGGCTGACAGCCGAGCAGGCCAGGGTTCTCCTGGAAGGGGACTATTGCCCAAAATGCAAGAAGCCCAATATTCTCAGACGTGAATGGCGAGAGGACTTCTACTGCGGATGGTGCAGGTCCGTATTCAAGATGATCGGACGGGCACTGTCCTACATTGGCAATCAAAAAGACTTGGATTAAGGGAGAAAATCAAAATGAAACTCAAGAACCTGAAAATCCATAATTTCGTCGGCGTCAAAGATGCAGATATCGCATTCAAGCGACCTGTATCATTGTTCGCTGGGAGGAACAATCAGGGGAAGTCTTCTATCAAAGACGCTATCCTCTTCGCCCTGACGGGCAAGGCAAGGGCCTTAACGAAGTTCAAGGACGTCAAGCTCCTGTCTCATGGCAACAACAGCCTTGCCGTCGATCTGGACTACGAGACGAACGACGGCACGGAAATCAACGTACACCGAACGCCGAGCAGCGTCAGTATGGGTATAGATGAGCGAGCCGTGCTCCGCTACTGCCTCAATCCCGCGGAGTTCATCGATCTGCCCGCCAAGGAAAGAGCGCGTGTTCTCGCCGAGGTCCTGGGCGGGGGGATGGACGAGCTGGTCAAGACTGCAATTCAGGAGCATATCGGCGATGTAGATCAAACCGTGCTTGCAGAACTCAGGGGCAGCGGAGTCAGCCTGCTCGATCTCGATGCTTTCCGCAAACAGATAATCGAGCAGAGACGGCAGTATAAACGCGACATCGGGCAATTGCCGGACAAACCGCCCCTGTTAGGCGACTACGAGCTTGATCAGGACTATGATGTAATCAAGGATCGCAGCGCCATTATGAGCCTTGGCGGACGAATCGCTAAAGGAGCAGACCTTATCGCCGAAGCCAGGAAAATGGTCGAAACGCAGCTCGAGATTACGCAACTGACCGGCAAAATCAAGAAACTTGAAGGGGGACGGCAAGAGGTCCCGAGTCTGCCGGCGCCAGTCAGCAAAGACAAGCTCAACATGGCGCCGATCTATATGAGTATCCTGGAGACGGTGTTCAGAGATGCCAGTACTCCCGAATGCCGTTGCCCCGTCTGTCAAAAAGTATCGAATGCAGACGAACTTCACAAATTGCATGATGAGATTGCAGCGTGGTATGCGAAGTACCAGGGCAAGTTGGATGAGTGTGCGGCCGCCATTGAGAGCAATGAACGAATCGAACGTGAGATAGCCACCAAGACCAGCAGGCTTGAGACTCTCAAGGCGAATCTCAAAGAAGTGGACCTGCCCGCCAGCAGTGAGAAATGGCTCGAAGAACTGATGCAGCAGCGCGATGAGGCTCAGAAGCGAATTAACAGTTTCGAACGCTTCGAGCGAGATATGGTGACGTTCAAGGAATGCGGCAAACACCGTGGCTCGTTGATAACTCTGGTAGCCGAGTGCGACCGCATCGACGAGGCATTGAAAGACGGCGGGTCTGTGCGGTCTGCAATCGCTGCAGGTGGGCGCACACTGCCCATCAACGAGAATCTGCTCGAAGCCTGGTCTATACCGACTCTCAGTTGGTCCGACACCGGCGAGATAACGCTGATCCCGGAACGAGCCTCGGAGCGTGTCGAAATCGAATGGGCAAGTAAGTCAGAGCGGCAACGTGCAGCCTGCGTCATGGGTCTGGCCCTGGCCGGAGTCTCGGGCGTAGGGATAGCGGCGATAGACGACGAGTTTGAGAGCCTGGATGAGGATAACCGCAACGCCCTGTTCAGCGCGGTCACAGCCTGCGGATTGAAGAACGTGCTCGTGTTCGTCAGCACTAACAAAAAGTTAGATAGCCACGCCGATTGGCTCGAAGTGTACCATGTAAATCAGGGGAAAATCAGCAAACGCTATGAAATTGACCGTGACAAACTAAGTTCCTGATATTGCGGTTTGGCCATCGCTATGAAATTGATTTGGCTGATTTTCTTCCTTAGCTTCGGCAGGGCGGCGCACGTCCGACATCCGCGTGCCCGCCCATGCCGGGCCTTGAAAACGAAAGGAGTCGATTGATGTCGAGACCAAAAAGAGGGATTCCGACGGAGATTAAGGTACTTAAGGCTCAAGTCAGAAAGCTCAAGGCGAAATTGAAAGAATGGGAGAAAGAAGCATGGGAGCGCGGCAAGATGATCGAGAAAATAATCAGGATTTACAATAATTATTTTACATCGCGCGACACATTGCATGACAACTACAAAACATTCGCCGAGGAAATGGATAAAGTCATCCTGCCCTACGATATGCAATGTACGAAAAAAGCAATCCGGGTAGACAAGCCATAGAGGACGATTATGAATATTCAGGAAGCGATAAAACTGTTGAAGGAAATTGAATGGACATGCCGATGCATAAACGGTCGTCGTTACCAGTGTCTTATTTGCGGTCAGTATCAACAAAACGGGCACCTCAAAGATTGCAGATTGGGTGAAGCCCTCTTCCTGCTCGAAACCCGTGAAGCCCTTGACCTTGTTGATGAACAGCAGGCGGAAATCGAGAGGCTGAAAGCGAGTTACGACCAATTACACATCGACTATATAAACAGGGGCAGAGAAATCGAGAGGCTGAAAAAAGCATTGTGGACCTATGGCAGGCACACCAACAAGTGTAACAAACAACTCGAAGTCAATAATCCTTCGTGGTTGCAGGTGTGTAATTGCGGCTTCGAGAAAGCCCTGAAGGAGAAAGACTGATGGTATATGTATTAGGCACAAAAGATACTGTTGAAAAAATGATATCCGAACTCAAGCGAGCAAGAACCAAATTCCATGATTTCGCATCGGCCCACGAAGGGTATGCCGTATTACTGGAAGAGCTTGACGAGATGTGGAATGCAATCAAAATGAACGACATCGAACATGCCCGCAAAGAAGCGATTCAGGTCGGCGCGATGGCGATGCGTTTTATTCAAGATAGTTTCGATTGGGAGAAATGATGGCAAAGACGAAAATACCCTGGACGCAGTTCAGCATCAATCCTTGGGTGGGTTGTACGAAAATCAAGTCGGGTTGTAGTGCATGTTATGCAGAGCGGCAGGCGGCGAGACTCAAGGCGATGGGTGTCCCTGCCTATCAAGAAGCAATTGGCTCAAATGGCAAGTGGGCTGGCACGGTTGTCTGGCAGGACAGCCAGTTGGAGCAGCTCCTGAAACGCAAGAAGTCGACAATGTACTTCTGGGGCTCGATGACGGATATGTTCCACGAGGAAGTGCCGTTCGAGTGGCTTGACAAATGCCATGCTGCAATGGTGTGGGCTGTGCGAAATTGGCATTATCATATTCACCAGATTTTGACAAAGCGGCCCGCGCGAATGCTTCAATACTACTCACAGAACAGGCGCAAGCAAATCCTCGATATTGTAGCAAAAGAATACAACGATGTTCCCCAGATGTACGGGATAGAAAACTGGCCATTCCCCAATCTCTGGCTCGGCGTTTCCTGTTCGACGCAAAAGGACGCCGACGAGATGATACCCATCGCTCTGCAAATACCGGTGGCGGTGCATATCGTGAGTTTCGAGCCGCTACTTGAAGAAATTGAATTGCAAGAGGAATGGTTCGAGCGCTGTCCCCATTGCGGTATGGGTACCTATGATTGGGCGCGGGCTGATAATGATACCGGCATTCCAGATAGCTCTGATGATGTTGAATGTGGATATTGCGGAGCTTATCTCGGCACGGGAAAAACTGAAGCCAGCGAAGTGCTCGCGGGTATTGACTGGGTAATCATCGGCTGCGAGCGTCTGAAAGGCAATAGGGCCGGGCGATTTTGTGAGGATGAGACCAAGTGGTGGGCCGCATGCCGGGGTATAGTCGAGCAGTGCAAAGCCGCGGGCGTAGCTGTGTTCGTCAAACAGTGTCCGATTAACGGCAAAGTTAGCACCAATAATCTTGATGAGTGGCCCGAGTGGGCGAGAGTGCAGGAGATGCCGAAATGAGAAACAAGTACAAGCACATTGAGTTTGAAACAACCGCCTTCATTGGCATCTGGAATTTGATGGCGAATGGAATCAATATGTCTTCTGCCCTGATGAGGAACCGTGCAGGTTTTCGGTAAGTTGTCTCCGGGACATCGCAGATTTTCTGGATCAACTGAACAATGAGAAGAACCCTAACGAAGTCAAGCCCGGTGCGGCCAGGGAGGGAGTAATCCCGCCGGGCGGAAAGGAGTGACATGAAGGCGATACGCGGAACCTTGATGAGGAAATAAGCACGGATGCAGAACAAGATTTTTCACGGCGACTGGATAGACATTGCGAAAGGACTTCCGGCGCGCTCGATGCACTGCATTATCACCAGTCCACCCTATTGGGGCCAGCGAAATTACCATGTCGAGGGCCAGTTGGGATTGGAGAAAACGCCGGAGGAGCATATCGAGAAGTTGGTAATCGGTTTCCGCGCGCTGCGGCGGATTCTGCGCGATGATGGGACGCTCTGGGTGAATTATGGAACGAAAATGTGTGACGAACAGGATTTGTTGTTAGCATCACGACTCGCCTTGTCTCTGCAAGAGGACGACTGGATATTTCGAAGTGACATTATATGGGCGAAGGCCCTGTCCATGTGCTTGGCATACTCAGGCTCGACTATGCCCGAGAGCGTCAACGGCTGGCGGTGGGAGCGTTGCAGGGTGAAAGTCGGAAATCGTGGACGAAAACAAAGTCGAATCGAGGGTCATTTTCAGGACCATAGCGGAAACGAAGTCAAAACAGATACCCAGTGGCAGGATTGCCCCGGCTGCAAGAAGTGTAGGCCCAACGGCGGCTACGTGCTGCGCAAAGGTTCGTGGCGGCCCACCCGGGCGCACGAATATGTCCTGATGTTCGCCAAGCGGCAGGGCTATTACTGCGATATGGAGGCGGTGAAAGAGGATGTTTCAGGTGGAACCCATGATCCTGGGACAAAATTAAATAAACCTTCTGAAAATGCTGGTATTGGGCATGAAAAATTTTCTAAATACTGTCCCAATTTAGTTAATTCCCGCAACCTCCGCGACGTATGGGTAATCAATCCCCAGCCGTGGGGCCGTGCGCATTACGCGACTTTCCCCGAAAAGCTGGTCGAACTGATTATCAAAGTTGCCACGAGCCAGAAGGGCGTATGCCCGAAGTGCGGGGCGCCGTGGGCGAGGGTAGTCGATTCCCGGCAGGTAAAGCGGGAGCGGCCATCAGACAGAACAGACCGACACAATCAGGGCGACGGCGTCAATTCGTGCGGCAATACAGTCGCGGGCACAGAGACTACAACCCTCGACTGGCGGGCCACCTGCAACTGTAAGTGGTATAGACTGAAAAAAAATATCACTATCCCCCAACCAATAATTGACATGGTAAACAAGGCTGGTTCAGAAAACGATCTTATCGTAGAAAAATCAGACATACCTAATGAGTGGATGCAATACTTCGAGGAGGCGAACACAATGCCAACGCAACCGGCTGTTGTGTTCGATCCCTTTCATGGGCTCGGGCACTGTGGCGGCCGTAGCGGCCCGCCTTGGGCGCAATTACATGGGCTCCGAACTAAACCCGGACTACATCAAAGAACAATCAGCCCTGCGAATCCAGGAGGCCGAAACCGGTATCTCGATGTCAGAAATTGAGGCGGGCCAGCAACCACTATTTCAGTAAGCAGGGAAGCTAATAATGGCAGGGAAACGACCGAAGAACTCAGGGAAGGCACCTTCAATACAGTTTTACTATAAGGACTTTTTGACTGATATGCAGGAGCATGATCCGGAAGTTGTCGGGGCGTGGATGTTGATCCTCTGTAAGATTTGGCATTCGAATTCCAACGGGGCTTTGACGCGGACCTTGCCCCAATGGGCAAAAATCATCCACACCGACGAAGAAAATGCTCGCCGGCTAATTTGTGAAGAATGTGTGAATTTGGGTGACGTAACGCGTGACAGTAATGGAAAAATAACGATAACAAACAGGAGAACGGCAAGGGACGCTAAACTCAAAGAACAAAACAGGTTACGGCAAGAACGGTATCGCCAACAACAGCAAAGTAACGCCGATGTCGCAGACGAAAAGCCCAACCCTTCTACTTCATCTTCATCTTCTACTGCAGTTAATATATATACACATACACATATAGCACCGACACTCAATGAAGTCTTGGCTGTGGCTCCCCTTCTCGGTATCCCCGATGACAAAGCAAAGGCTTGGTACGAGCATTATCAACCGCAGGGATTTGTGTTTGGAAACGGTTTGCCCATAACCGATCTGCACGGAGCATTAGTGCGATGGCGGAACAACCAGTATAAATTCGACAGGAGAAAAACAAATGGCAGCTTCTCTAGCAGGGATGACACCCGAACGTCTGCGCGCGATTTTGGCCGGCAACAATCAGAGTTCGGCGAAACGATTGACGTATAAGCTTTGCCAGAAATGTGGACAGCGGGTAGCGGATGCTGTGTTGGAAAAACTTTGCCATGTGTGCTTTAGGAAACTCAATTTCGACGGTATGCCCGACGAGGCGAAGCAGCAGGAATGGTTGGCTGTGGTGCCTGAACGATTTATTGAAGCCGACTTGTCGCACCTCTCAGCAGGGTTGCGTGGTAAGTTACAGATTCCTACTGCCGAAGGGGTGTTGTTGTGGGGTCCGCCTGGAGTGGGTAAGAGTTATGCCTTGTGCGCCCTTGGTAAATATCTCATCTCTGAGGGCTTCCTATGCCGCCGCATAACCTACGAACTGTTATGTCTTCAACTCAGGGATACATTCAAGCCGGCGAGCAGGCGCAGTGAGTGGGATATCATCGAACCACTCGTGAACGCAGATGCACTGTTTCTGGAAGATATCGGGACGACAAAGAGTATCGATAGTGTGGAGTCCGATTTCAGTCTGAGGACTTTATTGGTCCTGGTCGATTTAAGGCTGGAGCATTGCCGGCCGACGTATATCAGCACGAATAAGAGCGTGGAAAATCTCGCCAGTAGTTTTGATGCCCGGATCGGCGACAGGCTCCGCACGTACACAATATTGAAGCTTGAAGGTAAGTCAAAACGCAAATGAACTATCAAGCATATATCCTAAGTCCCCAATGGCGTCGGCGGCGCGAGCTCGCTATAGAATCAGCCGGTGGAAAGTGTGAGGTTTGCGGCAGGAGTCAGGAGTTGCACATGCACCACTTGGGTTATGAGCGATTGGGCAATGAGCGGAACGACGATTTGCTTGTGGTATGCGTTAGATGCCACAACGATTTACATTGGGGCCAGCGGCATGACAGTGCGGAGGGAAAAACGATTGTGCAATTCCTGCCTGTTACCGAGCAAGAATTTGTACAGCGTATCCGCGCCGAGGGATCGTCCGCTTGGGAGAATTTTGTGAGGATAGCATGAGAATCATAGCGATTGACCCAGGGAATACAAAAAGTGCGTATGTTTGTTTTTATAATGGCGAACCTGTTGAATTCGATATCATCGAGAACAATCTGCTTCTGCGTAGGCTGAATCAATTCACGGCAGAAATGCTTGCGATTGAAATGGTAGCCTGTTATGGCATGGCAGTTGGCAAGTCTGTGTTCGATACCTGCGTTTGGATCGGCAGGTTCGTTGAGCGTTGGAACAAACCATACAGATATATCTATCGCCTCGATGAGAAGATGCACCTATGTCACGATAGTCGCGCCAAGGATGCAAACGTAAGGCAGGCCATTATTGATCGATATCCAGCAACAGGCGGAGGAGCAATACCACAAATTGGCACAAAGAAACAGCCTGGCCCATTGTATGGAGTCAGCAAAGATATCTGGTCTGCGCTCGCAGTAGCACTGACAGCAATAGAAACTTGAATCGAAAGGAACTGATTATGGCAAGGAAGAAAGACAGGAGTAAGGCTCCGCAACAACCACCGAAGAGCAAGGACTCTTCACAAACAACAGGTGAGCAGTTGGACCTGCTCGATGTCCAGCCGAAACACTTGAAAAAGATTATCGCTCACGCCAGGAATTATCGAGCGGCGGTGCAACGCAGGATGGCGGCCCTCGAAGAGGAAGTCGCTGAGAAGCAGGCGCTTCTCGAACTTATCAAAGCCGAGAACTTGCAGCGCCTCGAAAACGGTCAGATCCGCTTCAAGCTCGACGGTATGCTCATCACAGTGACACCGCGAGATGAACTCATCAGGGTTAAAGAAGAGGCCGACGAAAGCGAGGCGGTGTAACCCCGCAAGGACGAGCGCCCGGCTCGTATGGATGGATCCTGCCGTGTGCGGGCCGGGCGATTTGTAGTTTGTCAACCTCGGCGGCGAACGCCGATAAAGGTTCACAGATGAATTCAAGGAAGATTATTTTGGATTTATGTGGAGGCACGGGAGCCTGGAGCAGGCCGTATGCCGAAGCCGGGTATGATGTCCGCGTGATTACGCTGCCGGAATACGATGTGAGGCTATATACACCGCCGGAAAATGTCTATGGGATTCTGGCAGCCCCGCCATGTACGCATTTTTCAGGGTCGGGCGCCCAATACTGGCCGATAAAGGACTCTGACGGACGAACGCTTGGCGCACTCAAAGTGGTGATTGCCTGCTTGCGAATAGTCGCACAAGCTCGACCTGTGTGGTGGGCATTGGAAAACCCAGTAGGGCGTCTTGGGAGATGGTTGGGACCATATCAAATGACCTTACAGCCCTGTGACTACGGCGATCCATATACCAAGAGAACCTGTTTGTGGGGGCGCTTTACCAGCCCCGAGAAAAGACCTGTTGAACCGGTCAAAGTATGCTCACAGGGAAGCTGGATACAACGGTTGGGTGGCAAATCAGAACGAACAAAACGGCTGCGAGCAATTACCCCGCCCGGCTTTGCAAAAGCCTTTTTCGAAGCTAACCCATGAAATCAATGTTCATTTTACATTCAGAAAGGAGCACAGAATTATGGAAAATTACGAGTTACAGGGGCTCGATAACATCTCGCTGGGACTTCCTCACGGACGAGATGCGAAAGCCGCTCTGGCCGCTGCTGAGTATCGTACTGACGGCCTTCGTGTTCTACGCGGGCAAGATCGATGACTGGCTCGTCGCCGGTATTGTGGTAGGCCTGGCGGCAGGAGGCGGGTATTCGCTCTTCTCGGGCATAACAAAGGCAGGCGTCAAGCCTCCGCCTATCATGCCGGTTATCCTGCTCTTGTGCGGACTGCTGCTGGTCAGCGGCTGTACGGACAAGATGATTTCGCCCGCAGAGCAATTGCTCGCGGCGTTGCTGGCGAAACTGTAGAAGTACATGGCGTCGAGCTATATCATTGTACGGCTCTCCAGAGCGCCCAAGCGCACACCGGCAACGTCGCGCACCAGGTCAGCCAG
>CAYTNQ010000022.1:0-45103 GCA_964439175.1 uncultured Anaerolineales bacterium
CCGGTTGGCCGTCGATGCGAGCCGTCCAGCCGGGGAAATAATGGGTCAAAAAGCGTGCGCGAAAAGGCTGCGGACTGTCGAAGTGATAGCCGTCACTAACGGCGGTGTGATCCAGGAGTTGGGCGGTCGCTCCCTCGGGCAGGCTGGGGCGATCCAGCTTTTCGACCCGCTCGCCCCGGCTCAAGGCTTCGGCCAGCGGTGACGTGGTCGGGGTTGTTTCCACCCAACGCGGCAGGTACTCACCCAGCGTGGTGGTGCCGATGGTCTGGGTAGCCAGTTCATAGCTGACCATGTCGGCGACGGTTTCACCATAGCGCACGAAAGGCCGGAATGGGTAGAGATAGACGGCTGAAGTGAGCAATACTGCCAGCACGCCGGCAAGAGCCAATGTTGTTCGCGTGCGGGAAGATAACATATGGACGCTGGCGCCGCCCAGAAAGGCAAGGCTGAGGTTGGCCAACCCCAGCAAGCGCCAGGGAAACTCAGCGACTGCCAGGAAGGGCACATTGGCCCACACCCAATTGGAGACGGGTAACACCATAAAAATACAGACGGCTAGCAGGCTGAAGAAGAATAAGGCCTGAACTCGACTGGGGGCTGGGGGCTGGGAAGTCGGGATGGGCAACCCCCAGCCCCTAGCCCCCAGCAGTAGGACCAATAACCCTAAGGCTGCCAACAAAAGCGCCGCCAGCCCCAGGCTAAACGGGATCCAGGGATTGGCCGAGCGGGCATCCAAAGCTTGCGGCCAGGCCAGCAATTCGCGCCAGCTCAAAAAGCGCAGGTAAAAGGGGCTGACGTGCAGGTACACGTCCTCGGTGCTGTGGGTGAACGTCCGCTCGACTAAGGCCGGCAGCCAAAAGAAGGCGGTCCCCAGTAGACCCAGTCCCAGTGCCAGCGCCGATGCTCCCAACCGGCGGACCTCGCGCCGGTCGCTCAGCCAGAGGGCAAAGGCATAGGCCGCTGCGACCGGCGTCAGTATCAGAGCGTGGAAGAGGTGACTGAGGATGACGCCACCGCAAAAGATGGCAGCCAGCACGATGTTGAGCCACCCGCCGCGTCGTTTGACTCGCCCCAGCGACCACAGCACCCAGGGGTAAAGGCCAATCGCCAGGTATTGGGGGTAGTTGCCGCCGTAAAGCAGAGCCTCGCGTAGGGCAAAAGGAGCCAGGGTGTAAATTGCTGCCCCTACCAGTCCCGCTTTCGGTCCCAGGCTGTCACGAACGAAGAGATAAGCTCCTAGCGCATAGCCTAGCGCCGTCAGGATTATCAGCCCCTTGAGGCTGGCCTCCAGCGAGAGGCCCGCGGTACGAAGGGCGAGGGGGATGAGGTAGGGCAGCGGGGGAGCGAAATCCCACAACGGATGGCCGTAGCCGTAGGCCAGGTCAGGCGCCCAACGGGGGTAGATCACTCCCGGACCCCACGACCGGGCGAATTCCAGTGTCCGGTAGAAGTGAATCGGGGTGTCGGCGCTGCCTGGCAGACCTGGCCGAAGCAAGGGGATGATCACGAACAAGGCCAACAGCCCCGCCAACAGCAAGCCGGGGTCTAAGCGAGTAGGGAGTAGGGAGTAGGGAGTAGGGAGTAAGGACCTGCGCCGTCTTTCTTCCAGGATCTGGCCTTTGTCGTCTGTCATGTGCCGCTGAAAATAAATCTTTTCGTATCTTATCAATATCTTGGGGTAGGGGCAGGTCTTCCCCAGAGGGGACCTGCGGGTGCGCCTGCCCAGGCGGGCAACCGCAAGGGTTTGCCCCTACTTTTTGAGAAGATAAGTCGTTTCCAACTTTCATCAGTGTCAGGTAGCCTGGATAAGCCCGACTCATTATAGTCGCCCCCAGGAGACTCGTCAAAGGATACAGAAATTGCCAATGGACATCACGCTGGTCTTACCCACGTACGACGAACGCGACAATATCATCCCTCTCATCGAGCGGAGTCTGGCGGCACTGGCCGGTTACGAGGTTGAGGTGCTGGTAGTAGACGACGACTCCCCGGACGGCACCTGGCAGGTCGTGGCCGGGCTGGCCGAACAGGACTCACGGGTGCGACTCATCCGGCGTACCCAGGAGCGGGGCTTAACCAGCGCCATCGGTACCGGGATTGCCAACGCGCGAGGGGCGTGGGTGGGTTGGATGGATTGCGATCTCTCGATGCCGCCGGAGGACCTGCCCCGGCTGGCGGCGGTGCTGGCTGATGGGGCGGACATGGCCGTCGGCTCGCGGTACGTCCCCGGTGGGCGTGACGTGGGCCACTCGTGGGTGGGGCGAGCTTTTAGTTGGAGCATCAACCGGGCGGCAGGGCTACTGCTCGACCGGCGCATCCAGGATTACACCAGCGGCTTCATCCTGGCCCGCCGCCAGGTGTTCGACCAAATCCACTTGCGCGGCGACTATGGCGAATATTGCATCGACCTGCTGTACCGGGCCGCGCGCGCCGGCTATCGCGTTGAAGAGATTCCGTACGTGTGCGTGCCGCGCGAGGTGGGCGAGTCGAAGACGGCGACCAACCCGCTAGGGTACATCACGCGCGGCTGGAACTACGTGGTGACAATAGTGCGCCTGCGGTTAGCAACGACATGATCGAATCGAGAGGTGAAGTATGTTAACTCGACTTAGTGTCCAGGGTTTCAAATCGCTCCAGAATGTTCAAAACCTGGAGTTGGGCTTGGTCAACGTCTTCATTGGTGCAAATGGTAGTGGCAAGACGAATCTCCTGGAAGCAATTGGCCTCTTGGGTGCCGCTGTCGATGGCCAAGTGGATGACCAGGCGTTGTTACGGCGTGGTGTACGGCCTGGTACATTATCACTGTACCGGTCCTCTTTCAAGAAGGCAGAAGCTCTTGAGAGAATTAGCATAAGCGCAGCGGGGGCATTGGAGCAAAACACAGCCGAATATCAGATTGACATTACCAGCGCAATGGACGCCCGACAGCAGCCTTGGCCATACGAAGAAAAGTTTAAATTTAACGGCGAAGAGTTGGAACAGGTTCTGAAAAAGGGTGAGACACGCGTTATCTTCCCTGCGGGGGAAAAGAGTTACCCAACGCGCTGGGGGCTGGTACCCGAAATATTCTCCGATTTGTTTTTTGTCTTGAAAGACTATGCAGTTTTCTCACCTAGCACGCTTGCCTTGCGAAGCGTGATTCCCGATATTACCCAACGCTCGCCGGTTGGACTTGCAGGAGGACAACTGCCCGAAGCAGTGAAAGAGTTATTGGATGTCGAGCGCAACACTTTTGGTACGCTCGAGCTGGACGAGATGTTTGAACTACTCGACTGGGTAGACGAGATAGCAGTTGAGCCTCCTTCCCGTGAACTGGTTCCCCCCAGTGTTCCCACAGTTCGGAACATCCTCCGCTTCACCGATCGCTGGATGCACGAGGAACGTAACCAGCTTTCTGCCTATGATGCCAGTGAAGGCGCGTTGTACGTGCTATTTGCCCTGGTATTGGCGCTTCATCCCAGGTCACCGCGCCTGTTTGCCATTGACAATCTGGACCAGGCGATGCATCCTCGCCTGGCGCGGGCGACGACCCGGCTCTTTTGTCAGCAAATGCTCAAGGTCAGCCCGCCACGCCAGGCGTTGCTGACCACTCACAACCCATTAGTTTTGGATGGCCTCGATTTGCGCGACGACCGTGTCCGGCTCTTTGCGGTGGAGCGTAACTCCCAGGGCGCAACGCAGGTATACCGTGTCCGGGTCTCAGATGAGGTGTTGCAGGCTACTCAAGCCGGCCTCTCCTTATCCAATCTCTGGGTGATGGGCCGACTGGGTGGCGTGCCTGATCTGTTTTGAGGGTGGACCTGCGGATGAACATAGGAACTGTGGTCGAAGGACCAACAGACCGGCTGGTCTTGCAAGCAGTGCTGGATACACTCTTTCCTGGCGACCACCGTTACTTTCCATTACAGCCAACAGAGACGTTCGGTGAGCGGGGGACTGGCTGGAAGGGCGTTCGCCGCTGGTGCTATGAAACCTGGCAACGCGAAGGCTCTAGCCTGGAAAAGATACTTTCTGGTGACACCGGTTCTCCTTTAGACTTGCTGGTAATCCACGTGGATGCTGACATTGCCGGCGAGCATGATCTTCAAGATGAGGACGATGCGCCCGTTCGGGACGTTCAGCAACCTTGCCCACCTATTGAGGCCACAACGAATCAACTCAGGCTTGTCATTGCGCATTGGTTACAGCGCGACGACTTTCCCTCGAAGCTGATCCTGGCAATTCCGGCCCAGGATACTGAAAGTTGGACCTTTGCCGCGCTCTTCCCGGAGGATGCGCTATGTGCCCGAGCGGACTATGAATGTTCCCAGAGCGGACGCGACCACCCCGGCTATCGGCTGACGCTCAAAAAGTATGGCAAGCTGCTCCGGCGACGGGGTGGGGAGATCAAGAAACCGAAACGTCTTTACGAACAGGTGGTCCCACAAGTCGCTGCCAATTGGGATACAGTCTGCCGTATTTGTCACCAGGCGCAGCGATTCACTCAGGACGCCCGGGGAGTGCGTATTGACTGAATTGTACTTTTGAGGGATCCACAGGAAAGGCTACTGAATCAATTACGCGAAGCAACAACTTTCACTCAGGAGAAATAATTCATGCTAAAACCGGTTGATCTAAATCCCGAAGACTTGGGTGATCTGGCAAAGATCATCCCCGGTCACGACCCGGAGTTGCAGGTCCGCATCCCGCGTATCCCGGTCAGCGAGCTGGATCTGCAATCTCGCATCATCCCCGTTTGCGAGCCGACGCTGAACGGCAACGAGGCCGAGTACGTGCTGGATTGCATCGAGAGCAATTGGATCTCGTCGGCGGGTAAATACATCCCCCGCTTTGAAGAAGCCTTTGCCGAAGCCTGTGGCACGCGCTATGGTGTGGCCTGCGCCAACGGAACGGTCGCTTTACACCTGGCTCTGGCCACACTGGGTATCGGTCCTGGCGACGAGGTGATCTTGCCTACCTTCACCATGATCGCTACCATCAACGCCGTCACCTATACCGGCGCCACACCCGTGCTGGTGGATTCGGAACCGGTCACCTGGAACATGGACATGAACCAGGTTGCCGACAAGATCACCCCCAGCACCCGTGTCGTGATGCCGGTCCACACCTACGGCCATCCGGTGGATATGGATCCCCTGATTGAAATGGCTGAACGGCATGGCCTGTACATCATCGAGGATGCCGCCGAAGCCCACGGGGCAGAATACAAAGGGCGCCAGGCCGGATCATTGGGGCATGCCGGTTGTTTCAGCTTCTATGCCAACAAAGTCATTACTACCGGCGAAGGGGGAATGATCACTACCGACGCCCCCGACGTCGCCCGGCTGGCGAGCCACCTGCGCGACCACGCCTTCTCGGAAGAACGGCATTTCTGGCACAAGTACCTCGGGTTCAATTATCGGATGACCAATTTGCAGGCGGCGGTGGGGCTGGCACAGACGGAGCAGTTGGAGTCGTTCGTGCGGGCACGGCGCGCCAACGCGGCGCGTTATACAGCCGCACTCCAATCCATCCCCGGCATCGTCACGCCGCCGGAAGCCGACTGGGCCAAGAGTGTCTTCTGGATGTATTCTATCCTGGTCGAAGATGAGTTCGGCATGACCCGTGACCAATTGCGGGCCTATCTGGCAGAACATGGCATCGAGACTCGCACCTTCTTTATCCCGATGCACCTCCAGCCCATCTACTACCAGGCGTTCAAGGGGCAGCGTTATCCGGTCTCTGAGATGCTGTGCCAGCGGGGGTTTTATTTGCCATCGGCATCGTCGCTGACCTCCCGCGAAATTGACTATATTACCCAGATGGTACGGCACGCGTATGAACAGTCGTCAGGGTCTTCTGCGGTGGACTGAGCCGATGAGTTGCTCTCTCGCCTTCGATACCTGGTACGCTGACACGAATTCCCTTTATGGAACGGCCTGAATACCAAAAGATGTACGAGTTGGAAGACTCGTACTGGTGGTTTGTAGGCCGACGGCAGTTAGTGGCAGCACTGATTGAGCGATGGTTGCCGTCTGGCCTGGCAGACCCTATCCTGGACGTGGGTTGCGGCACCGGGGGCAACCTGGCATTCCTGGCACGTTGGGGACGTGGGACCGGTATAGACCTCAGCCCGTTAGCTCTGGATTTAGCCCGCCGTCGTAGATTGCCCTGGTTGGCCCAGGCTTCGGGACTGGCGTTGCCCTATCCGGACAGCACTTTCAGTCTGGTCACAGTCTTCGATGTGTTGTATCATCGTTGGGTGGGCGATGATCGTCAGGTTATCCGTGAGTGTCAGCGCGTGCTGCAGCCGGAGGGCTGGTTGCTGTTGGCCGAACCCGCCTTACCCGGCCTGTGGAGCCGGCACGACGAAGTTTTCTACACCTGGCACCGTTATACGCTGGACGAGATAAGCCGAATGTTGGGTGAGGACGGCTTCAGATTGCGTAAGCTCTCGTACACCAATACGCTTCTTCTGCCACTGGTGGCCATTATTCGATTGCTGGCGCGCTGGCTCCCCGTTGTTGATGCCGTCGAGCTGCGGCCACTCCCTCGCTGGCTCAACCAGACACTCATCCATGTTCTGAGTCTGGAGGCGAGATGGTTGCAGCGGGGCACTTTCCCCATTGGCAGCAGTCTGGTTTGCCTGGCACAGAAAGAAGTGAAGCGTGAGGCGTGAAACGTCAAACGTGAAAATGGAAAATGCGGAACGCAAAGTGTAATACCCGAGACGTTTGACGTTTGACGCCTCACGCTTCACGTTCGCTCATATTGCTCAGAGGGGATAGTAGATGCAGTATCCAAAAGGTGCTCCCGGCGCGCAAGCTGATGAGCTTCGCGTGTACCAACCAGCGCGGAAAGGTTGGCCCCGGATTCTGATCCTATTGGGGATCGGCAGCTTTTTTGCCTACCGTTGGTGGGTCCTGGGCGGATGGTTTCACCTGGGAGCTGCACTGGTCTTCGGGCTCACTGCCGTGGCTGGGCTGGCGAGGCTACTGCGTAGCGGAACAGTGCCCCGTGGCGGGGCGACGCTGAGTGTCAGGCAGCAGACACTGGCCCTGAATCTAGGCATTAGCCTGGTTTTCCTTGATCTGGTCTTCGGCCGGATCGAATGGGACTCGATGCTGGCAGCTTTTGTGAAAGCCAATTACTGGATGCTGCTCCCTGCGTTTGCGTTGGTAGTTGTCAGCCTGTTTTTGCGGACATGGCGCTGGCAATGGCTGCTGCGGGCAGTAGGACGGGTGCCTTTTGGTCCTGCCTTCCGGGCAGCCAACATCGGGATTGGGGCCAACATGGTATTGCCAGCGCGGGCGGGCGAATTTTTGCGCGCCTACGTGTTGGGCCGAGCCACGGGCAATTCTAAAACGGCCATCTTTGCTACCCTGGTCGTGGAGCGTATCTTTGACGGACTGACGATCCTGTTGTCGTTGGTGGGCGTGGTGTTGCTGGGAGTGCGATCCCCAGAGTTGAAGCGAATCGGAGTCGTAGGAGGAGTCTTTTACATCAGCGCCCTGGCGGGGGTGTCCCTCTTTTACTTCCGGCAGGCGTGGTTCGCGTCTGTCGTCGAGCGGTTGCTGCCGCAAAACTGGGCAACCCGCGTCCTGAACCTGCTGCGTGCCTTTGCTGATGGTCTACACGTGCTGCGCGATGGCCGGCAACTACTGGTGGTGTCGTTGCAATCGGTGTTGATCTGGTTTGTCATCGGCTGGTCGTTTTATCCGGTGATGTTGGCCTTCGATTTTGGCGCGTCAGTGCCCCTCTTTGCTCCGTTCTTATTGTTACCCCTGCTGGCACTGGGCCTCACTGTTCCCGGCGCACCTGGCGGCGTGGGCATTATGCAGTATATGGGCGTGCTGGCGGTGCGCCTCAGCTTTGCGGCGGTTGGTGCAAAGCTGGCCCCCGATTTCGCTGAGCAGGCGGCCGCCTTTTCGCTGCTGATGCACTTTTCGCAGGCAGCGCCAGAGATCGCCCTGGGCGCGTGGGCCTTCCTGGCCGAGGGGCTGGCATGGAGCGAGGTCGAAGCGGGCCAGGATGCCCTGGGAGACGCAGAGACCGGGCAAATTCCAAGATCCTCAGACCCAGCTCCCCCCAGTCCCCAGTCCCCAACGTCTAGCCCCTAGCCCCCAGCCCTCAGCGCCATAGCCGTGCTTCAAACGGCGTGATAAGCTCCGGCGGGCCGCTCTCGGCCACAATCACCTCTTGTTCTACACAAGCCCCCCTGAAATCCCGGATGAAGATCCCCGGTTCGATACAGAGCACCATTCCCGGCTTCAACCGCGTCTCAGCGCCGGGGCGCAATTGTGGACCTTCTACCGTCTCCAGTCCAATGCCGTGACCGACGAAGCCGGGCAGGTGGTCGCCAAAGCCGGCCTTTTCTATGACTTCACAGGCGGCCCGATGCACAGATTCCGCTGTCGCCCCTGCCCGTGCTGCGTCTACGGTCCATTCGGTCGCCAGCAAAGCGGTCTCCAGCAATTCCCGGGCTGCAGGGCTTGCATCACCACAGACGGTAGTGCGCAGCACGTCGAATCCATACCCCTGGAAGGCACCGATGATGTCCAACGTCACAATATCCCCTGGTTCGATACCTCGGTCTGTTGCCTGGGGCCAACGGCTGGGCCAGGCCGACCACGGCCCGGAATGGACGCGTAAATAGCGTACGAAGTCGGCGCCAGCAGCCAACGCTGCCGCAGTCCCCGAGGCGCATACCTGGCGTTCGGTGACGCCGGGCTGTATCGTTTCCCAAGCTGCTTGTAACCCAGTTCCGGCAATTTCGGCTGCCTGGCGCAGCAAAGATTGTTCGGCTGGGCTTTTTACCAGCCGTTGCTGCGCCACCAACCGCTCCTCAGCGGACAGATCCAGGTCGGGGGTCTCATCCAGCAATTGGCCGAAGAAGGCCAGCGGCAGTATATCTTCCCCTACCAGCGCCACTTGCGCCGAGGCCAGGCCCAAGTCGTCCAGCGCCGTCGCCGTCCCCGCCGGTAAATCCGGCGCGACGCGCACTTCGTCTGCTACAATCAGATCCTCCCGGTAATATCCACCATCGACCACCAGTGTCGCCGGCCCTTCGACCGGCAGGACGAAGACGCCGTGCCCCAGCCCCCGGGTGACCTCATCGAACTCCGTTGCCGGGAAGGGGGGAAAGTGATTGGTAAGGTAGGCCAGTGCGCCCGTTCGATCGTAAAAAGCTCGCCCGATGACCATTACCCCGGCGTAGCCTACTCCCGCAGCCAGTTCGCGGGTCCGCGCCTGCCGGGCCAGAAATTCCTCGCGTGAAATCTCTCGCTCCTTCTCCACAGCTTTACCTCCTGATTTTGGCGACCAACGTGTGCGATCCGCAGAGTTTACGTCAGCCCCTGCCCAAATCCAACCGAAAGCCGTACCCCCGCACTGTGATGACGTACTCGCGGTCTGGATCTATTTCGGCCAGACGATGGCGCAGTCGCCGCACCAGGGCATCAATGGCATCGTCGCTGACCCCTTCTGGGTCCGCGTCAGGCCAGACGGCAGCGATAATCTCTTGCCGGCTGTAAACCCGCCCTGGCTCCTCCGCCAGCAGCGCTATGAAATCGTATTGGGCTGCGGAAAGGGGCGGCACCAATTTACGTCCACCCAGCATGACCTGTCGTTCTGCCCGGTCGATGCTAAGCCCTTGATACGCCCGCCCTGGCAAGGGCGCGGTCGCCTCGCTGTCTACAAAAATCAGCTCCAGGCCAGGGGCGATCTGAATCCGGTCTCCGTCCTCCAGCAGTTGGGGGCTGGTCACCCGCCGGCCGTTAATGAAGACGCCATTCTTGCTGCCTGCATCCTCCAGCACGTAGTGCTTTTCTTCCAGCCGGATACAGGCGTGCGTACGTGAGACCCAGCGCAGGTCAATCTGCACGTCGCAATCAGGTGCACGGCCTATCGTCATCGGCGTCCGATTGAGGATCCATTGATTCTTGATGAGGTCGCCCTCTTGCCACACCAGTAAGGCCGGCTCACGAGCAAGTTCGTTCCTCATGATTCACCTCCGCTTGACAGAATACCAGAGGACTGGTACATTGGAGATCAGAAATCACAGATCGGAGATTGGGTAGTTGGCGGGCCATCTGGAACCAGGCACCACGTTGCACCAGCGATATCGGATCATCGGCCTCATCGGCAGTGGTGGCATGGGGGCTGTTTACCTGGCCGACGACAACCGGCTGGAAGGTCGCCGCTGCGCCATCAAAGAGACGCGGCTTATGCTTGTCATAAGCGACCAGACGGCACAAGCGATGCGTGACCAATTCCACCGGGAAGCCAATACTCTGGCCCAATTGGACCATCCCAATCTGCCCAAGGTAAGTGACTATTTTTCCGGAGGCAACCGGGATTACCTGGTGATGGACTATGCTCCCGGGCCAGACCTGCACCAGGTTGTGGCCGATGCCCGGCGTGAAGATCGCTTTTTGCAAGAGACCACCGTATTGCTTTGGGTTAACCAGCTTTGCGATGCTCTCAACTATCTGCACAATTGCAATCCGCCTGTATTGCACCGGGACGTGAAGCCAGCCAACGTCAAACTTGTACCGGAAGACCGGGTAAAGCTGGTAGACTTCGGCCTGGTCAAGCCATTAGATCCGGACGATCCCAAGACGATGACCAGCCTGCATGGCGTCGGCAGCCTGCCCTATACCCCCCTGGAGCAGTACGTGGACGATGTAGGCCACACCGATCCTCGCTCCGATTTGTACAGTCTGGGGGCAACTCTTTACCACCTGCTGACCGGTCAGGAGCCTCCCAGCGCCCAGGCTCGCTTTTTGAATCCCGACGTCCTCATCCCGCCACGACGTATCAACGCGGCCATCTCGCCAGAAGTTGAAGCGGCCATTTTGCAGGCGATGGCGTTGCATCCTTATGAGCGCCCCACCAGCGTGAAGGAATGGCAGGCGATGCTTGCCGGTCAACAGGTCGCTTTGCCTGTCGGGTCGGCCGGCCTACAGTTTACCCCAGGAGCACCGCTGCCGGCGGCTGCGCATCCTGACTGGCAAGGGATTCTCCGCGATAATCTATGGCTCGTCGGCATTGCCTCGGTGTTGTTGGCCCTGGCCCTGGCATTGACCCTCGGCCTGATTACGCCCCAGTAAACTCGTTATCTTCCCCTGTCTACGCTCTCCCCTCTACTGGCCACTGGCCACTGACCACTGTTTACTGGCCACTGGCCACTGACCACTGTCTACTGATCACTGTCTACTGACCCCTGTCTACTGCCTGCTGTTCAGCGGTCGCTCCAGCGTCAGCGACGCCAGACCGAAGATGAAGGCCAATGCCGCTACTGTGAGACGCCCCGCCACTAGCCTCGATCCCGCTGCAGAAACCAGCCACGTCTCCGGGCGCAGCCAGCCCGCGCCGTAGAGCAAATAGCCCGCCAGCCCGCCGATAAGCACCAACAACCCCAGCCGCATCTGCCTTGACGCAGATCGTCCCGGCCGTTGCCGTATGCTGAAGCCGACGACCTCGGCCAGCAGCGTGGCGCTGAGCGCGGCCAGCAAATCCAGTTCGTCCACCGGGCGCAATCCCGCACCTCCTGCGCTTTTTCCTGTATCTTCTGGCGGAACCGGCGTGAGCGTGGCCGTAGGAGTTGGCGTGGGGGTGAGGGTAGGGGACGGGGTGACGCTCGGCGTGGGGCTGGGAGCCGTCGTCGGCGTGGGAGTGAGGGTCGTGGTGGGCGTGGGAGTGGGGGGCGCATTGACTGTCACCAGCAGCGGGTGCTGGCTGGTCGCTTCGCCGCTTTGGGCTACGATCTCAACCAAGCCAGGGTCGGGCAGGGTGAAGAGCGCTTCGGCCATCCCCTCTATTGTCGTGTCGGTAGCCAGTGCCACTGGCCTGCCCTCACCCCGATAGCTGGCGGCAAAAGTGACGCTTGTACCGTCGGGCACCGCGTGCCCATTGCGGTCAAGCACTGGCCCCACGCTCACCTGCACTGTCACCGGGGGTAGTGGATTCTCTGGTAAGTCCTCCAGCAAGTGCACGGCCAGGGGCTGATCTGGATCGGGTGAAAGCTGAATCACCAGGTCGTAGCCTGTCCCCTCAACGTTCACTGGCGAGGTGCCGCCGGCTGTTATTTCACCGAAAAGGGCGCGCACGGCTGTTTCGATAAAGGGCTCGGTTTTACCATAAACGCAAAAGTAAGCGCTGAGCTTGTTGAGCTCCGTTGTGTCCAGGTAGTAGGGCGCGTTGAGGCCCAGCACCACCACCCGCTTGTCCAGGAGGACGGGCGCGCTCTGGGCCAAAAAGAGCTTGAGGGCGTCGGAGTCTGGATAGCGGACGGTGTTTAGATCTAATGGAGTGAAAATGATCCAATCGGCGGCCTGGATGCGGGCCGCAATCTCTTCCGGCGGGAGATAGCCTTCACTGGGGGTCTCAACTGGAGGCGGCGGTGCCTCAACCGAGGCGTTCAGGGGGCCGGTCAACAGCGATTTGAGCTGTGCAAAGGTGATGGAGCTGATCCGTTCCGGCGCTACCTGTCCGGTGCCGTCGGGCCCGTAAAGGCGCAGGATGGTCTGTTGCACCGCGTCCATTGGCAATGCACTATAGGTCGGGCAGTCGTAGCAATCGCGCACCTGTCGTGCCTCGCTGATGATCAGTAACGTCTCGTCGGGACGTGGTGGGGCGGGCAGCGCGGACACCCGAGACGTACGTGAGCGGCCGTCAGGGTAGATCAGCGTCAGCGCCTGCCGGGCAATGTCGTTTACCACCGCCTTACCGCCGCCAGCCACGTTCACCGCTGCCTCGGGGTCCGCCAGCACTGAGCCGGGCGTTGGGTCAGGGTAGAGTTTGAGTTTGAGCTGTAGCACGCGACTCACCGCCTCGTCCACACGGGCAGCAAAAGCGGGATCGGTGCGGTATTCATTGCGAAAGAAGAGAATAGTATCTTTGATATTCTCGAACTGGTCGGCCCAGCGGTTGTTCAGATCGAATTGGGCCAGGATAAGCAGGTCATTGCCAGCCAGAAAGGACTCTTTGGCAATACGCCGGTGGGGGAAGGTGGTGAGAGTCGGGTCGAAGTATTTGCGGACGGCCGGCACACCCAGCGCGTCGCTGACGATGAGCCCACCCTGGTCGCGCCAGGGGATGAACTCCGACAGACCTAACATAGTCGCCATACCTTCGGGGTCAAAGCTGATGGGTGCCGTGAACTGGCGGATGTCCCCCTGAAAACCGCGATAGCGGATGTGACTGGACATGAGCGCGTCGGTGACGCCGGCCCCCTCGTCTCCGTCGGTCAGGTCCGTGACCTGAAAGAAGGGTGCCAGTTCGATGCGGCGCAGCTCGCTCAGCGATTTGTCCACAGTAGCCACTTCATCATCCGGTAAACGATCACTGCCGCCATGGCCGGGAAAGTGTTTGCCCACAGTGGCCAGCCGCCCGTCGCTCCCCCGATGAACGCCGCGAATGTAGGCTCGTCCCATCGTCCCCACCCAAAAGGGATCGCCTCCGAAGGCTCGCACGCCAATATCACCCCGCCCGGTGGGACGCGGGTCGTTGAGCACGTCCAAGCTGGGGCCGAGCAGCAAGTTGATGCCCATCGCCGATAGCTCCCGTCCCACAATTTCCCCAATGGTTTCGGCGCTGGCCGGGTTCCAGGTGGCGCCGATGGCCATGGAGCTGGGCAGCGGCGTGACACCGCCGGTGATACGTGTATAGGGCCAGCCGTCGCCTTCGTGATCAATTGCCACCAGGAGCGGCACTGGACTATTGTCCAATGCCAGGCTTTGGAGCTGATTGGTTAGTTCCGTAACCTGCCGGGGCGTTGTGTCGTCGTTAGTGAAGTTCTGGTTGGCAGCCAGCAGTACCACACCGCCGATTTTATACTCGACGATGAGTTCGGCGATGTTCGAATTACCCCCCACATCAGAGCCGACGAAGGGGGCGACGAAGAGTTGTCCTACCCGTTCTTCAACTGTCATGTGAGCCAACGTCTCGGCTACTGGGTCAGCTTGAGCCGACGAGGGGGTGGGGGTCAGCGTGAGCAGCAAACACAGGATGAGAATAACCGATGCAATACGTGGCAAGTTCTGTCACCTGATAGGATGATTTTATAATACCCGCACGCGGGTGTAATCACTGCCTATATTACCTCAAAAGGGAACTTCTAACAAAGTATGCACCAACGGAGCGACGGACGCAGCGAAGGGCATCACTATGGCCATCAACGCTTTCACACCCGGACCGGCCAGGACCAGCAATAGCAAAATGGTGACCACGATGCGCCACAGCAGGTCACGCCGGCTTAGAACAAGGGACGGGATAGGACCAGACATAGGCAATCTCCGCGAGACAGGCTGCTTTAAGCATAACATGCCAGGTGGAAGATTAGCTTGACCCCTGGGGGGCGATCAACCGTCAAACGGGGCATCGGGGAAGGCGACGGATAAGCGTCGGGTTTGCATAGCCTTTCGGTCAAACTCTCAAACAACCTCTCAGGAAATTAACTCCAGGGGCAGGTGGCTCACCCGGTTCAAATACTGGACGCCCAGGTTACCATCACTCTGGAGGTCAACGCGAGAGACTGCCGTGTTGTAGTGATAGTAGAAGAGATGGCGATCTGGCGACTGCTTGAAAAGCGCCTTCAGCAAGGCATCCATGAAGCCGCCGTGAGACACCAGGACGATCCGTTCATCGCTGGGGGGCCACCGGTGCAACTCGCCGGCTACCTGGATGGCCCGTTCGTGGCAGGCCGGCCAATCTTCATATGCCCGGTTCCACCATCCGTGCTCGGTGATGCCCTCCGGCAGTACATAGTCCGGGAACGCGGCCCGCATCTCCCGCCGAGTCCTTCCGGGATACCCAACCGGGCCGCGCCCATCTTCGTGATCCAGGTAGATGCCCCCTTTCTCGTGGAGGTCGATCCAGACTTCAGTCGCCAGTCCCAGCGCCTGCCCGATGAAATAAGCCGTTTGTAAGGCGCGCCACATAGGGCTGCAATACAAGCGGGTAATGCCATAACCGGGCTGATGGTGGTTGTTTCCTGTGCTGGTTGATGGTTCCAGTTCCCTCCCATCGGTCAGGTGTCGGGCCAGAATTTCTGACTGGCGCTCGCCCAGTTGTGTCAGTGGCGGGTCGGAGACCCGATATCGCTCATCGGCCAGCGCATTATTGGTAGATTGGGCATGACGAATAAGGTACAGTTGCATGACGAAAATCTGCAAAACCTCCTCTTTTCACATCAGTCCAGTTTACACTGAGTAGTGTGACCACGCAAGTGTCTGGTACGAAGGGGAATGTTCGGATTTGAGGGCAAACTGTCCTGACGACCTAACCCCCCGGCCCCCTTCCTCCCTTGGCAGGGACAGGCTCGCAGGGAAGGGGGAGAACTGCCCCCCTCCCCGCGTCGGGGAGGGGCTGGGGGTGGGGTCCGCCCCTAAAAGCGAACGCGCCCCTTGTCAAAGGGAATTGCTCCCCTCCCCGCGTCGGGGAGGGGCGGGGGGAGGGGTCCGCCCCTAAAAGCGAACGCGCCCCTTGTCAAAGGGAACTGCCCCCCTCCCCGCGTCGGGGAGGGGCCGGGGGAGGGGTCTGCTCCCAAAGTGGTAGCCAAAAATCGCACGGAAGGTGAGCCTATATCTTGTGGTTCCTGACGCAATACCACTATATATTGCGGTTCTTTCGTCCCAACTGCGCATTGACTGGTCCTCAAAACTTGAGGAATCGGGCGAATCGTGGTAAAATATGGTGTCTACATTATCCTGTTTATATAGCTTGAGCAAGCACATTTTAGGAGAGAGAACGTGGTGAACCAGGTAATCCCCCGTTACGACGCGGAAGATATTCAAGTTTTAGAGGGATTAGAGGCAGTGCGCCGCCGGCCGGGCATGTACGTCGGCGGCACTGACATCAAAGCCCTGCACCACCTCATCTACGAAGTGGTGGACAACTCCATCGACGAAGCGCTGGTTGGCGTCTGCAATCATATTCAAATTACCATCCATGCCGACCAGAGCGTGACCGTCATCGACAACGGGCGGGGCATCCCGGTAGCTCCCCATCCGCAGAAGAAGATCTCCACTTTGCAACTGGTGATGACCACTCTACACGCCGGCGGCAAGTTCAACGGCGGCGGCTACAAGGTGTCGGGTGGCTTGCACGGCGTGGGCGTGTCGGCCGTCAATGCCCTCAGTGAATGGATGGAAGTCGAAGTCCACCGGGGTGGCAAAATCTACCGCCAACGTTACGAACGAGGCGTGCCGAAGGCCCCGGTGAAGGAAGTAGGCCCCCTGCCTAAGGGGCACGAGGAAGATACCGGCACCCGGAGCACCTTCCGCTTCGACGAAACCATCTTCAAAGAGGTGGGAGGCTATCGCTACGAGACGCTGGTGCAGCGCTTCCGCGAGATGGCCTTTGTCACCAAGGCTGTCACCATCCACTTCCGCGATGAGCGTGAGACGCCGGCACGCGAGATGACCTTTTATTTTGAAGGGGGCGTCACCTCCTTCGTGCGCTATCTCAACCGCAACCGGGGGGTGCTGCACCCGGTGGTCTACGTGGAAAGGGAGGTAGACAGCATCGGCGTCGAAGTAGCCGTGCAATATACCGACGCCTATACCGAGAGTGTCTACAGCTTCGCCAATACTATCAATACCATCGACGGGGGAACGCACCTGACCGGCCTGCGTTCAGCCCTGACCCGGACCATTAACGACTACGCCCGCAAGCAGGGGCTGCTGAAGGAGAATGAGTCGAACTTCAGCGGTGACGACACCCGCGAGGGCCTGACGGCTATCGTCTCCATCAAGCACCCCGACCCGCAATTTGAGAGCCAGACCAAAGTCAAGCTGATGAACGCCGAGATCAAGAGCTTGGTGGAGGCGGTCGTCAGCGAGCACTTCGGCTCGTTCCTGGAAGAGAACCCGCGCGAGGCCAAAGCGATCGTCGAGAAGTGCCTCACCTCGTCGCGCGCGCGCGCGGCGGCGCGCAAGGCGCGCGACCTGGTCATCCGCAAGAGCGCGCTGGAGAGCATGACGCTGCCCGGCAAGCTGGCCGACTGTTCGGAGCGCGACCCCCACCAGACCGAGATCTACCTGGTCGAGGGGGACAGCGCCGGCGGCAGCGCCAAGCAGGGCCGTGACCGCCGCTTCCAGGCCATTTTACCCCTGCGTGGTAAGATCCTCAACACCGAGCGCGCCCGCCTGGACAAAATCCTCAACAATAACGAGGTCAAAGCGCTGATCACCGCCCTGGGCACCGGTATCGGCGACGATTTCAGCCTGGAGGGGCTGCGCTACAATCGCATCATCGTCATGTGCGACGCCGACGTGGACGGCGCTCACATCCGCACCCTACTGCTGACCTTCTTCTTCCGCTACATGCAGCCGCTCATCGAGTCCGGTCACCTGTATATCGCCCAGCCGCCCTTGTATCGCATCGACCACAAGAAGCAGGTGCACTACGTGTACACCGAAGAGGAGAAAGAGACCCTGATCAAGAAGCTGGACGGGGGTAACATCGGCCTTCAGCGCTACAAAGGTCTGGGCGAGATGAACCCCGACCAACTCTGGGAGACCACTATGGACCCGGAGAACCGCATCCTGCTGCAGGTGACCATCGAAGACGCCGCCGCCGCCGACAAGACCTTCGACATGCTTATGGGCAGCTCGGTGCCCCCACGCAAGCGCTTCATCCAGACACACGCCAAGAGTGTGAAGAATTTGGATGTGTAGGGTGGTAGGTTGGTAAATTGGTAGGTTGGTAGATTGGTTACCAATTCCCAATCTACCAACCTACCAATTCCCAACTCCCATTAGCCTCGGCGGCGAGCTCGGGCTAGAGTCAGGCCACCGCCCAGAATCAGGCCGCCAGCCGCCAGCAACAGTAGGCTCGCCCAGGGGATGGGGACGCCCCCTGTTTGCGGCAGCGTGGCTGCCGGGGCGGCCATGGCCGTATCGGCGGGATTCACCACAAACCAGACGTCTCCGACGCCTTGACCGGTAGTATCGCCGAACTTGCTGTCCTTGATGAAGAAATACAGGGGTTGGCCGTTGTAGGTTACCTGCCGGCCGCTGTCTGTACGCTCGATGACCCCCAGTTGGCCGCTAAGGCCTTCGCCCGCCGTTGGTTCACCGCTGCTGGCCAACAGCGGCGGCCAGTTGGCAGCGCATTGATCGTAGCAATTGCTGACGTCCGCCTCATCCTGGGCGAAACGATAGAGTGTCATGCCCTGGCTGGTCAAGATCGTCCCCAGGCTGGGGTCCTCGCTTGTCTGCACCTGCGGGCTGCTCACCGTCATGCTGGAAATGTCGGGATGAACGACGAACCAAATGCCTCCCACGTACTGGCCGTTGGTATCCCCGGGCTGGCTGTCATTGACGAAGTAGTAGAGCGGCATGCCGTTGTAGGTCACCTGCTGGTCACCATCGGTGCGTTCGATCACCCCCAGTTGGCCGGGAACCCCTTCGCCGGCGCTTGGCTCTGCGCCTGCCTCGGCCAGCAGTGGCGGCCAGTTGACAGCGCATTGATCGTAGCAGTTACTCACATTTGCGGCGTCTTTGGTGAAAAGGTACAGAGTCATTCCCTGGCTGTCGGTCAGGATCTTCCCCTGCGTTGGGTGCTCCACCACCTGAACCGTCGCCGGGGCCTGTGCCGCAGCCAGGGGAACCAAACCAAACAGCATCAACAAAGCCAGTGCCAAACCAAGTCGTTTCTTGAGGTCAAACATTGTGACTTCCCTCCTTTCAGGAATAGGGTACTGCTAATAGGTGGATGTTCGTCCCGGATTTTCGGGGCGCGCCAGGGGCCTGCGCATGACCCTGCGGCCTTTTCCGCGAACCTGGAATAGATCGGGCGCCATGGTCGCCCGCCAAACCAGTGATGTTCTTAAATAGATACGCATTCCAAGCAAATTCGGATCTACCTGGTCTGATTTGTGGGCTAAAGTAGCAAAATAGGTTTTTAGCTAAAATGGACTATAATGGGTTTGTGGATGACTCAACCCCACGCCCTCAGCACGTGGTATTTGACGTAATTCAGGAGGCTGAAATGACTGAACCACTCCCAAAAGACGAAACACCCGATGGCGTGCCCATCTCTGATGGCTTTGACTTCCCGGTGGGACCCCGGGGCGATGTGGTGAATGTCTGGGACACCTATAAAGTGGACACAGTTTTGGTCGACCCCACCTACCAGAAAATATATGGCTTCTGGCACACCGGCGAAGATTGGAACGGCCGGGGCGGCGGCGATACCGACCTGGGTGTCCCGGTTTATGCCGTCTCCCACGGGCGGGTGGCCGGGTCTGGCTACTACACCCCCAGTTGGGGCAACATCGTCCTGCTGGAACATGCCCTGGCCGATGGCACCCGTGTCTGGTCGCAATACGCTCACCTGGACCAAATAACAGTCCAGGATGCGGGCCAGAAAGTAGCCCGGGGTCAGCAGGTCGGGACCATTGGCAAAGGGGAAAAGACGGCCAAATATCCCCAAGGGCGCTGGATTGCCCACCTCCACTTTGAAATCCGCCGCAACCAACTGCCGATTGATACTTGGACGCCGCTGGTTCATAGCCAGCAGCAAGTCCTGGCCAACTATTACAGCCCGACCTCCTTCATCAACGAGCACCGGCCCCAAGATATTGCCCGCTGGGCGGGGATTGACCAGCGTCTGCAGGCCATCGTTGACTCTCAAGGGACCGATAGGCAAGCGGGGACCTTCCGCAAAGCCAACGTGGACCATTGGTACAGCGCCCCCTATGGCTACCAGGGGACCATGCTCTGGACGTATGCCTCGGCCGAAACCGAGGCCAACTGGGCCGAGTGGCGACCGACCCTCCCCGAGGCGGGGCAGTGGGAGGTGTGGGTCTACGTCCCGGAGCGACACGCCACCACCACCCGCGCCTCTTACTTGGTCGTCCACGCCGATGGGCGAGCCGAAGCGGTTGTCAACCAGAACGACTACCACAACCAGTGGGTGCGGCTGGGCGTCTATCGCTTTGAGCCAGGGCATGGGTATCTGCGCCTGAGCGACGTGACCGGCGAACGGCGCAAGGGGATCATGGTTGGTTTTGACGCAGCGCGCTGGGTGAAGGTAGATCGGTAGGTTGGTAGATTAGTGGGATGGTGGAAAAAGCCCCGCTTTGCCCCAGGCTCCTCTACGACCAAGGCGTCGCCGGACGAGGCCGCAATTCGCCGTCCACATAGAGGTCCACTTTTTCGTTGTAGAAGGACATCAGCCCCTTGATCTTGGAACACTCGGGGATGGGGTCCAGGTAGCTCCACACGATATTCTTGAACAACTGATCCCCGATCCTCAGTGACCAGTACGAGGCCACCCCCTTATAAGGGCAGCGCGTCGTGCCTCTGGAGGGCTCCAGCAGATCCACGCGCACATCCTCCTGCGGGATGTAGTAGCGCGTGGGCAGTCCCGTTTCGAACAGCAAATACGGGCGCTGCGTGTCGGCCACCGTCTCCCCCGCAATCACCACCCGCACGTGGCGCGAGCTGCGTATCACATCCACCCGCTTGTAGGGATCACGCGGGTGGACGAAGATCTCCTCTTCCTCTTCGTACCAGGCGTCCATCTTGTGCCATTGGAAGCCGATATACCCTTTGAGCTCGGCCAGTTCCGGCGGTGGATTGAGATGGCTCCAGGCTGCCTTTTCCGCTACCCTGCCTCCCGCCTTCACCGACCAGTAGAGCGTGTCATCCGCCCCGTTCTCCTGGGGCGCTGGCTCCAGCAAATCCATGCGCACATCTTCTCGCGGAAAGTAATACGTGGGCGATTTGCCCCGGCCGTATTGGATTAACAGCAGCGGCCGTTTACTGTCGGCGACATATTCTCCTCCAAACTTTACCCTGACCCAGCGTGGGCTCGGCTCCAGCCTGGTCGGGTAGTCCAGCATATAGCTACTTGCGCTCTTGCTCAGCGCAGACTCAGTCATAACCATCGCTTTCTCCTTTCCTTTCCTTCCCTTTCATCTTTTAATCCCCCTCCACTCTATAGACGCAGCAACCCCGTCACTCCTTACATGGCGATGGAGTCCAAAGCTTGCTTTGATCCCCCGATTTCTTGAAAGTGCCGTACCAACGCAAGCCATGTTGGAAGCCGGGAGCAAGTGTGTTATACTCATTCGCCAGCATCAAGTAACCCGCATTACCCTTACACAGGTGGCTCGCCCATGGCTTTACGTCGTCTCAGACAGGACATTGCAACCGATTGGAAACGTACTCTGTACGTCATGTTCGTCGCCCAGTTGATCACCGCGATTGGTTTCTCCAGCATCTATCCTTTTCTCCCCCTGTATGTCGAGGAGTTGGGCGCGACCACCAGTCTCAGCGTCGAACTGCTGGCCGGTTTGGTATTTTCCGCCCAGGCCATCACCATGGCCATTGCCTCCCCTATCTGGGGCATGCTGGCCGACCGCCATGGCCGCAAGTTGATGGTGGAGCGGGCCATGTTTGGCGGCACGCTGATTCTGTTGTTGATGGCTTTTGTACGCTCGGCCGAGGAATTGGTGCTGCTGCGTGCCTTGCAGGGCATGGTCACCGGCACGGTGGGGGCCGCCAGCGCGCTGGTGGCCTCGGTGACGCCGCGCCAACACACCGGCTACGCCATGGGTCTGCTGCAAGTCGGGTCGGGTAGCGGGCTGGCCCTGGGTCCCCTGATCGGTGGCCTGCTGGCCGATGCAGTCGGCTACTACGCCGCCTTCTACGTGACGGCAGCTTTGCTCTTCATCGCCGGCGTGCTGGTCTTGCTGGGCGTCGAGGAGCACTTCGTGCCAGCCGACTCCCCGGACGGCGAGGTCGCCGGCTTTATGGCCGAATGGCGGCATATCCTGTCCGCGACCGGGGTGCCCGTCACGTATAGTTTGCGCTTTGCGGTGCAGTTGGGGCGTATGATGATTGTCCCCATTGCACCCTTGTTCGTGCAGATGCTGCTGGGAGACAGCGGGTACGTCAACACCTTCACCGGATTGGTGGTGGCGTCGGCCGCGGCGACCACGACGCTCAGCGCCGTCTACCTCGGGCGCTTGGGTGACCGCGTCGGGCATCGCCGTATCCTGATGATCACCACGCTGCTGGCAGCCTTGCTCTATTTGCCCCAGAGCCTGGTTACCCGGGGCTGGCAACTGCTGGTCTTTCAGGCATTGGTCGGGGTCGCTATGGGAGGCATCATTCCGGCCATCAGTGCCTTGCTGGCACGCTATACCCAGGCGGGCGAGGAAGGGGCGGTCTATGGGCTGGACAACTCGATCAACTCAGGGGCGCGTGCGGTGGCGCCGCTGCTGGGCGCGGCGGTCGCAGTCTGGTTCGGGCTGCGGGCTACCTTTGCCGCCACAGCGCTCATTTTGCTCGGGGCGGGGCTGCTGGCGGCCAGGGGGTTGCCCAGGCCGGCCAGGCCGAGGCAGGCAGGGAGCGCTCGGGCGCTTTAGTCCCCTTGTAGAGGCAACATCGACCAAATTTGGTCGATGTTGCCTCTACAAGGGGATTAGGGTCCGTAAATAAACAACCTCCCGCATTTGAAGCGGATTTCTTTGACAAAACTGGTGGAAGTGCGGGAACTTATTCTTTCTGGACCAATCCCAGGTACTGTCCCAGGTCCCGGCTGAGCGTGAGCAGCGGATCAGTAACCAGGTCATACAGGATGTAGTAACCTTCGCTGTGACCTTTTATCAGCCCGGCCTGCTTCAGGACACTCAGGTGATGGGAGATCGTGGGCTCGGTGAAATGGAGCCGCTGGGCGAGTTTCTGGGTGCTGCAGGTATCTTCGGCCAGCAATCGCAGGATGTTCATCCGGGTTTCATTGCCGAGGGCTTTGAGCACGATCCGTAGCGCTTCAGGGGGGATGCCGGGCCGTGCTGAGGGATCGCTGGCCAATATGTCGTAGTAAAGAACCAGATGCGTTGGGTCTACGTCGACGATCACGTGAGGCGAGACGAAGTAGCTGGGTCCTACGCTGAAGGCTTGCATCTGCTTCACATCCAGGTTGGCTTCCACCTCTTTGTGGATGACCAGTGAATTGCGCGCCGAGTCGTAGCTTACGCGATCCGACAGGCTGCATACCAGGCTCACTGGCTCCTCCCGTTCCAATTGCCAACCTTTCTGGGTGATGTCCTGAATCAGCAGCGGCTCGATCTCGGCAAACTTGGCGGCAAAGGCCAGCTTCCAATAGGCGCGCAACGCCGCCAGGAGACGAGCCTGCACCCTCGCCGGGTCGGACAATAATTCGGAGATGGCCTTCCGCTCGGCGTCCGTGTGCAAGCCGATGCCAGCCATCAGCTTGTCCCGGTCGCTGGCGCTGGTCAATGCGCGCAGCGTCGCCGCCTGGTCCGCCAGGCTGCGCATGGTTCGCAGGGCGAAGGTCTCGGGCGTCATCGCCTCGATCCTGGTCAGTTCATCGTCGTAAGTCTGAAAATCGGCCTCGGGGTCCACTTCCGGGATGTCGGCCAGCATAAGAAATTCCCGGAAACCCCGGCCCAACGCGTGCAGCGTCGCCGCCAGCGGACCGGGCAGGCGACGTTTCGTCTCGATGGCCCACTTCAGATGCGCTGGATGGTGCTTGGGGTTCGACAGTACGTGCAGACTCATCAAGCACTCGTGCAGAGGAGAGTAGGTAAAGCTGAGCTTATTTCGAAAGCTAGCGTGGAGTTTGATCTCAATCATCGTTCACCTATTCCCATCTTCTCTAACAACCCAGCGGCCGTCGCCGCGCCCCAAAAAGCGACCTGCTTGGGCAGGGGAGTCTCATCCAGGTTTCTGAATTTCAGCGCACCCAGCAGGTAAAGGATTAGTCCATGGTAGTATTCGCTCCAGTCTTCCGGGTTAGAAAGATATTGGCGAGCCGTCTGGCGGATGGCTACCAGCATTACCCAGGGCTTCTCCAGGGCTGGGGAAGGCGCTTCTTGCATCCTGTGGGCCACAGCGGTCTGTAACTGCTGGTAAAACGGGCAGATGATCTCCGCCTCCAGGTTGGCTTGGGCCAGGATTTCTGGGATAAGCTTGGTCACGATTTCCGTTTCGAGCCGCAGGAAATCGTGCAGGAGGTGGTCTTCGCGGGCAGCAGCCACGTCAATCAGGCTCACGTCGCGGGTGGCAGGGTCGACCAGGATGTTTTCCATGTTCAGATCGCCGTGAATGCAGCCCACTTTGACCGTGCGATATTTGTTCAAGATCGCTGGCCATGCAAACAACGGATTCGGCAGCTTCGTTCCACCGGGAGTGGTCAGGATTTCGCTGGTCAGATCGAAGTCTGGCCCCAGGGCTCGCCCCGCTTCGATCTCTAAGCGCTCGCGACGAGTCTCTATCACCACTCCCTGGATTGGGTCAATGACCTGATTTACCTGGTATGAGTCCATCGGTGCGGCCGATTGCAACCGCAGGCAATAAGATGCCGGCCGCCCTTTGCTCGGAAATGGCAGGTTAAGAGTGATCGTCTGCCTCAGTAGATCAACTTTCGTGACGGTGAAGCCTGCCAGTCGCACGTGATCCCCTCGTTTGAGAGAGCGATCGGGGAGAGCGGCGGGCCTGATCAAATACGATTGAGTCGCTGGCGGCACTAAAGTGGGTTTGATGAGTAGGTTGACCGGCAGCACTTGGTCATAGCTGGCTTGCAAATAGAAGGCGGGGCTAAAGCGATTGTACTGCATCACCTGCTCCATAATCTTCAGCAGCCGCCCTTCCAGCACAAAGCGCAGGTCTTCAAGACTGGCACGCCGGCAAAAACTGTGCATACTCTCAATTTCAAACGTGCCACTGCCGACCAGGGGGTAGCGCAGACCACCCCAGCCGCTATTCGGCGCAAAGACCGGTGTCCCCCTCACCCCAACACTGTTGGGCAACCGGTCGCGAATGTAATCCCGGTAAGCCTGCCATTCCCTTTGGATGAGGCTGACTGAGCCCATTTTAACCACCGCCGGTAGTTCAGGGACGCCATTACTTCGAATGGGGCAGATCAAAAAAACCTGGCTACCACTGGAACCACCGCCAAATACCTTTTCAATCACTATCCGCTGATAATCGACGAACATGGTTTGCAGGACGTGCTTTGCCTCGGGAGGTAGGGGCAAATTCCTTGGATTCTCGATGCTTGATCTGGCAATAGGGCCGCTGTGGTGTCGTCTCTCATGCAAACGCGAGGCGACCGAGAATTTAGGCTCCAACTCCGCTTTGGAGGTTGGAGGCCCCTGGCGTTGGCGTTTCGGGCCAGCTTTCGCAATAAAGTTGCGGATGTCAAGGATGCGAATCAGCCCCTCACCATAGATGCGGGCCTGACTGCCTAATATCTCTAAAAGGTAATGAGCAAAAAGGCTGTTCTGCATCCCAGAGTGTACCTAAGCTACTCCAGCTTAGCTGCTGACCGACAGCGCTCCATGGTGTAGTTTTGTGGCGGAGAGTACCGTCACATGATCGTACAGATATTGGCGGTGAAAGCCGACAGCGCATCGTAGAGACGTTGTCAGCACGAAGCCCTGTACACAGTACCTTAGCAAGGGCAACACCTACTGTATCTAGGGTTCTGTAAACGGTCCGCTGTCGGTTCAATGTCAATGAATCTCTACGATGCGTTGACGGTTCGTAAGGTTCAAAATCTATACGATGCGCTGTCGGTCAGGGCATAAACGATGCGCTGTCGGTTAGCACTTAGCACCCGAACTCGTTACTACTCAGTAGTTACCCGAACTCAAACTCAACGCTAAAAAGACAAAATCCTATGGACTCAAAATTTAGCTCCCCAGCGAGGCTTTGCTGCCTCGGCCCGGCGGTTTCCCCACAGAGGACTTTTCCCCTACCGGGGACTTGTAGATAGCACGGGGTGTAGTATTTAGTTATGCAGTGAGTAGATGGTTAATTGAGACGGCCATGTTGTTCCGAACTGGCTGCTTCCGCCGCCACTGATGAGTTGTGCGTAATAATCTTCTCCACCTCCGAGCGGTGAATGCGCCAGCTACGTCCCACCTTGAAGGCGGGTAGCCGGCCTTCGTTGCACCAGCGCCAGATGGTGGTCGGGCTCAATTTAAAGTATTCGGCCACTTCGCGAATTGTCAGGATCTCATCCATAGTCGCAGTACCTCCTGCGCATACCTGGTACTCGTTCAAAGATAACTTGGCATTGTTCCCCTTGTTTTGTCACTCAAACATGCCAAATTATAAACGAGCGAGGGCTTGAGAATTAGGAATGTTATCTCTATACTGTAAATGCGCGGCAATTGCTTGCTTATTATATACTATCATATTCTGTGCTTCGTGGACTCCTCAATGACTCCAAATGACTCCAATTTACTCCAGAAAACTTCTGTTAAGGCTATTTGACATTATCCGCTGTGTTGTTGTTTAATATAATGAATTCCATTATTTCTAACTGCACATAACTTACATTAGACGCCTGAATGTACTATTGTCAGATAGTTCCGATTTGTGGTAAACTCGAAGGTAACCAGGGCTCAGCCCCCGGTTATGGTCCCCGGAAGTACGTGATGGGTTTGGGTTGCTTGAGATTAGAAGTCCACTGGCGGAAAAATGACACAGAATGCCGGTACTCGGGAAGCACTCCTTGAGGCGATTCGCCAACGGTTGAAATCCTGGCACAAAAGCGATCTGCCTGACCTGGAGCCGCTTACCAAGCTTCGCCTCTATAAAAGCCTGGTCGTGCAAAGCGATCAAGTTTCGCCTGAGCCGTCGGCGATAGTCCGCCAATTGCTGGATCACTCCTTAAAGCTTTTGGGAGTGCGCAACAGGCCGGCGGCCAATCTTCTCCAACAGCGTTACTTCGAGGGTGCGAGCGGCAAGAAGATGGCCCTGCGCTTGCACGTGGCCGAGAGCAATTATTACCATTTGCAAAATGACGCTTTGAGCCAACTGACCGATATCATCTTGGAGCAGGAACAAGAAGCCTGCCTGGAATACCAGATGGCGGTCAAAGCGCGGCTGGAGATGCCGCCCGACCAGTTGCTCTTTGGCGTCAGCCGGGAACGGAAACGTCTCTACACAGTCATCGAACGGGGGGGACAACCCTGGCTGATTGCCGTCGATGGGATTGGAGGCATCGGGAAGACTGCGCTGGCTAATGCCCTGGTCCACGAGTTCGTGGAGACTGACCGCTTTTATGACATTGCCTGGGTTAGTGCCAGGCAACAGGAGTTTTTGCCTGGTTTTGGGCTTCGGCCGGCAACCCAGGCAAGCCGCCCGGCCCTGGATGTTGGCACTTTTACCGATATCCTGCTTGGGCAACTGGATGGCGGCCTTCCTCTTTCAGCCCCCTCTCAGGAGAAGATGCTCGTCCTGACCAGGTTGCTCAAAAGATATCCCTACCTGGTCATCGTTGATAACCTGGAGACAATCACCGACTACCAAACCCTGCTGCCTGCCCTGCGCAAGCTGGCCAACCCGAGTAAATTCTTGCTCACCAGCCGCCACAGCCTGCACGCCTATTCGGACGTTTTTTGTGTCAGCTTAAAAGAGCTCAGCCGGGTGGATGTCTTCGCTTTTCTCAGACACGAGGCCCAAGTGCGAGGGCTCCCCGCGCTGGCAAACGCCCTGCCGGCCCAACTGGAGAGTATCTACGAAGTCGTAGGTGGAAACCCGCTGGCCCTCAAGCTGGTGATCGGGCAAATCCGTGTTCTGCCCTTGTCCCAGGTGCTTGAGAACCTGAAGCAGGCCCAGGGCAAAAGGACCGACGAGTTGTACACATACATCTATTGGCAGGCGTGGCAAGCTCTGGCCCCTGTCAGCCGGCAGGTGCTTTTGGTGATGCCGTTAGCGCAGGATGGTACCCTCGCCCAACTGGCCGCCTTGAGCGAGCTTGAGGCAGATGGCCTGAACCATGCGCTGAACCAACTAATGACCTTATCCCTGGTTGAGGTGAAGGGCGACCTCGAGCGGCACCGTTATCGTATCCACCGTCTGACCGAAACCTTTTTGCTGAACGAAGTGGTCAAATGGCAGTCATCACCTTAACGAATACTCAAAGCTGTGCCAACTTTTTTCAACACTGTGTCTTGATCAATCTTCAGTATTGGCGGGATTACCTTGCCGTCAACACCACGGACGTCGCAGCCTTAGATCGCGAGCAATCCGGGATCATCAGAGCCATCTCTTTTGCGCTGGATCTTGACGAAGCCTGGTCCGCTGTTTATAAGCTGATCGTTGCCTTCTCCCCCTATATGGAGAGGCGCGGCTACTGGGAAACCTGGAACTGGGTTTTAAGCAAGGCGATTGAGGCTGCTCGTTGGGCTGAGGATGTGGGAGCTGAAGTCCATCTATCTGCCTTGTTGGCCCGGCTGCTGCAGCGACAGAGCCGTTTCAAGCAAGCAATTGCCTGGTACCGGCGGACCATTCGCCTGGCCCGCCGTAGCGGGGATCGCTTCAACGAAGCGCGAGCCTGTAGCAACCTGGGTTATCTCTATATTGAGCAGGGTTACTGGTACCGGGCAGAAGTGTTGTGCCGCCACGCTCTGTCCATATTTGAGCAAGTCGGTAGTGATCATGGGCGTGCGCATACGCAAAACCACCTGGGCATCCTGTATACCCGCCAGTGTCTCTGGGACAAGGCCCGGCTGCATCTTGAGCGTGCCTGTGCTTTGTGGGGGTCTATGGCCGACGACCACGGCTTAATGCTGGGGTTCATCAACCTGGGGTTGCTCTACAATGAGATGGAATGTCCCACGGAAGCTCTGCATTATCTCGATAAAGCCTTGCAACAAGCCAGACTCACTGGGGAAGAAGCTCTAATTGGCACAATCTATCTGAACATGGGGTATGCTCACAAGCTCAGCGGTGAACCAGCGCAAACTGAAGCATATGCGCGGCAGGCAGAAACCATCTTTCGACGCTTCTCAAACTCATTGTATCTGCCTTTGGCGTGGATTAATCTCGGGGAGGCATGTCTCGATCAAGGGAGGTGGCAGGAGGCCCGATTACACCTGGAGGCCGCCCTGGAGGCGTGTCGCCGCTTACAGCATAAATACGGCGAAGCCAGGGCATTGGTCGGAATCATGGACTATAACCTGGCCACAGGAAACCATCAAAAGGTGGTTGAGCAATTGCCTGAACTGGAACGGCTTGTCAAACACCACGGTCAGGGTGGTCATAACCATCAGTTGGAATCACTCCTTACTAAGTACCGCCACAGCCTGGCCGGGCCTTCGACCCGGCAAGCTGCGGCGGATTGAACGTTCAGGAATTAGCAACCGCCGCCAGCACTGCCACCGGCAGGGCAGGCAAAGGCGGGGGGTGTGGTAGAAAACCCAAACGAATCAGCCACTACCGTGGATGCGCCAGCAACTGCAACGGCAAGTACGATGGCTGTTACCAGGGCGATGATGCGTTTCCTCAACATCTCGATGACCTCCTTTCCGTTAAGTTAGGAGGGCCATTGAGATGAGGGTACCCCCGGTTGAGCGACCATCCGTTTGGCGACTCAACCTACTCGCGAGTCATCTGTAGCCCGATTTTCTGAAGACACCTGAGCCAGACATCTGGGCCTGAGCTACTTCCAGTATATGCGAGAGAAGCGAAAAAGTCCTTTGCCAACCATGAGACAATTCTCAGGCATCGCTTAGAGTGCGTCTGAGCAATGGTGGGGCAGCCTTTCCAGGCTGCCCGGGTGGGCTAGCCCAGAGGTCCTCTCTCCCCTGTGCAGGCCTGCCCCGCCCACGGTCCCCCCTCGGGGCAGGCCTGCACAGGGGAAGGGGGGATTATGGGTGGGGAAAAACCCACCTCACCACTTTTTAGACAGCTTCTTAGATTGGCTGTTGACGCGCTGGTTGTGTCGAGAACGAACTTTAAAATGAGCAGGGAAAGCTCTGAGAGGAATGCGTGAGGCAAGATCCGCATGATTACAAGCCGATCATGGGAGGCGTACAACCCTACTTATCGCTCCAGGGAGATGAAAATCATTGCCGGTTGGATTTTGTCTGGTGAGAGTGGCTCAGTCGTCGGACTTCCTGGCTGCGGCCGGGCCAACCTGTTGGGCTTTTTGTGCCACCGGCCTCAGGTCTTTCAATCGTATCTCCCCCCCAAAGCTAAGTCGGTGGCCCTCATCCCCGTTGACCTCATTAACCTTCCAGCCAATAACTTGTCTACACTTTACCGGGTTATGTTCCGCTCTTTTTACCGGGTTTGTGACTATTTCGACCCAAGACTGGCCCAAACCATTACCAGCCTCTACCAGGAAATCCAGGCGGAACGAGACCCCTTCTTGCCCCAAAGTGCCTTGCAGGAACTGCTGCAGTTGTTTCAGTCCCGGCAGATGCAGGTGGTGTTGGTACTGAACCGCTTTGACCGCTTTTGCCAGATGGCTACCCTACCTATGGTCAATACCCTGCGCGGCCTGCGCGACAGTTTCAAAGAGAACCTTACCTATATCGTCGGCATGTCCCAGGAAGCAGCCCATCTTTCCGATCCAGGCGCTCTGGGAGACATGTATGAACTGGTGGACAGCAATGTTTGTCGGGTAGGGGCGATGAACGACGAAGATGCTCGTAACCTGATTGCAAGAGCAGTCTATGTTGCCCCCACATCACCCAGCGATGGTGAGGTCAGCACCATGATCGCCTTGACCGGCGGCTTTCCCTCTTTGCTCAGAACTACCTGCCACTGGTGGCTGACCAGCGAGGACAAGCCGGCCCGAACTGAATGGGCGGCAGCCCTCCTGGCGGAGCGTAACATGCAGCACCGGCTGGCAAAAATATGGGCCGGATTGACCCAAGAAGAGCAATTTGTCCTGTCTGAAATACACAGATTGCAAACTGCGGCGCTGGAGGCGGGATACAAAGATGGCGAAGCAGGCCAAAGTACGCCAAAGGGTTTTGACAAAGTGTTCCACGGCTTCAGCCAGCAGCATGGCCCGATCCTGACTCGTCTGGCCGAAGCCGGCGTCTGCCTTCAGGTCGGGAGAGGCTGGCGCGTCGCGGGCGATTTGTTAGCTAGCTTTGTGGCCAATGTCGAGGGCCGAGGGCGGGGCAAAATCTGGCTGGATGAGAAAACGGGTGAGATCTACCAGGGGCAAACACCCCTGAAGGATTTGACCTCCCTCGAAAGATCCGTCTTAAGCTTTTTGATCCGGTATCCCCGCATCAGGCATACCAAGACCGATCTAATCATCAATACCTGGCCCGACGAACTTCGCCAGAAGGGAGTCACAGATAACAGCCTCTATCAGATTACCTTGACTCTCCGCAAGAAAATAGAACCCAATCCAACCGAGCCTCGTTACCTCATTACTTGGCGGGGGAAACCGGAGGGGGGTTATCAATTCTTCCCGAAGGGTCGCCCCGGATAATCTGGGGATGCCCCAAATTCTCGGCAGACCCCAAGGGTTTTCTGAAAACCCTTGGGGTCTTATGAAGCGGCTCGTATTTAGTTATGTCTTGTTATTAGTTATGTCTTGTGGTATAATAAAGCTGGAGTACGTACAAAATTGGGCAGAAATTACCTTGGGAGGGGGAAAGAAAGGATAGCCATATGACACGCCGTCAAATATACACACTGGCCGGCTTGGCAATGATGGTGTGCGTCGTATTCTTTATCCTCGCCATCACCATTCGGTCCAATTTGGCCAATCCGGTCGCCTCTGCCGACGCCGAGCCACCGACCAGTGCTGCTCCTCCCACCCCCACGTTTACCCCTGGCTTGGTGATCGTTCCTACCAGTACCTTCACGCCACTTCCCGCCGAACCGCCCACGCTGACACCAACCTATACGCGGGTGGTCGTCGACACTGCTACACCTACGCCTTCCCAAACGCCCGAGCCTACCCATACTCCTACTTCCACGTCTATTCCCACCGCGACTCGATCGCGGGGCAGTGGGGGCGGTGGGACCGGGGGGACGACCCGCGCTACGCCGACACCCACCTCACGTTACCCGTTCAGAATTATGGAGGAGCCCCAGGTTTATTCAACCACCAACCATATTTTTGTGGTGCTGGCCCGGGTTACCAGCGGCGGCAGTGTCCTGGTACCTGGCTACCGCATGGTGGGAACCCACAGCCCCACCGGTGCTAGCCATCAAAGCGAACCATCCTGCGATTATCTATGCAAGGCCAGTGGACCCAAGGGAGAGTTTTTGATTCAGGAGGGCAATCTGGTCTTCGAAGCTCCTTTCTACGACACGGGCACATGGTCGTTGATGCTGGTAGATCCTCAGGGGCGACAAGTCTCAGAGGTTCTTAAAATCGAGATAGACAGCCAAGACAAAAAGTGGTTCTTCTACCACTTTAACCATTAGGGTGCGTTTCAAGAACTAGGGGCAATACTTTTCAAATAACGACGCTGGAGTGGAGGCTTTAGCCGGAAAATACCCGCCTGAAGGCTCGACTCCGGCCTTATTTGAGCCAATCGGTATTGGAACTAGTACTACAACCGTATATGTCATTCTGAGGAGTGAAACGACGAAGAATCTATATAGATTCTTCGCTCCCTTCGGTCGCTCACCTGTGCCTGCGGCCCAAGTGCGGGCAGAATGACATGGCGACTGAAGTACGGTAGTAGTACTAGGAGGGCACTGAAAAAGTCTCAACGCAAAGGCGCAGAGTTTCTAGAAGGGTTTTCTTTGCGTCTTTGCGTCTTCCCCTCGGGGTCCCTTTGGGATGCGTTCCCTCCTGGGTCCCTTCGGGAAAAAATGCCTACTTTTCAGTACTCTCTCCTAGCCTCGAGGGGAAATTCACGTGCCCGAGACCTGGGATGTTGCTTTTCCAAGTCCCGGGCACCTGTGCGTCAGTCATCGCAGCAGCCGTGATTGTCTTCGTCGTGATGGTCGGGGTCGTTACCGTGGCCTCGGTTGTGATCGTGAAAGTCTCCGTTGTGGTTGTCGTCGTCGTGATCATCGTTGCCGCCAGGCGGCAGGCCGGGAATGAGGCCATCAATCTGTAGGTCGACGGTGACCACCACGGTTATCGCCTCAATGGTATCAATGCTGCCGGGCAGCGGTGTGACGGTGGGGGTTAAGGTTCCCGTTGGAACTACTGTGGGCGTCAGGGAAGAGGTAGCCGCAACCGTTGGGCTGAGGGGGGTTGTCTCTGGCGCGGATGGGGGAGTCCCTGGAGTGCCCGAAAAGGCCCCACTGACCACCACGAGGATGGTGATCACGACGGTGGCGATGGCTGTTACCACCGTTATGAAAATGGAAAGGATCAATGCGAAGAGTTTGCCTGACATCATGTTCCACCTCCCAGTCTTAGGTCCTGGACTTGTTGCTTCCGGCGCTGCCCCAAACCAGGCCCCCAATTGGCTCTGAAAAGCAGCCTGTGCAGTAGGGCTGGGCTGGAATCGGGCGTGCGAAAGTTCTTTCGCCAGGGTTAAGAGTCCCTGCAACTCGGCGTCGCCAGAGGGAACCGGGGGAGTTTCTCCCCCGAACAGGCGGTCAACTTGTTCCGAGAAGAAATCGGCTGCTTCCTGCTCATTCACGAAGCTTCTCCCTCCAGGTGTTGCCGCAAGCGGCGCATAGCTCGCCACAAGACGACGCTCACTGTCTTCTCATTCAACTCCATAATCTGACCGATCTCTCGATTACTCAATTGCCCTGCGAACTTGAGGGTGATTACTTCTTGATCACGCTCACACAGGTGTTTCAAGCCTCGCAGCACACGGGTGATGGCCTCTCTTTGAATCACTTGCGCTTCGGGCGAGGGTTCGGACGTTACCAGGTCGGCCGGCAGCCCGCTTTCAGCTTCGTAGACCAGGTGGCGCTGGCGCGTTCGGTGATAGTTGGCCAGAGCGTTGTGAGCGATACGAAAAAGCCAGGTCGAAAAAGCTCCTTTTGCCGGATCGAACTGCGCGCGCTGGATGTAAGCCCGTTCGAAGACCATACCCGTCACATCTTCCGCATCTTTCTGCGAATCCACCCGATAGCGGAGATAATTGTAGATATACGGATAGTACTGCCTGAAAAGTTCGGCAAAGTCCAACCCCGGTTCAGAAGCGCCCGCCCTGTTCTTTGTCAGCTCCCGCGCTGCGGCGGTCTGCAAGGTCCCCCTCCTCTTATACAGCCCCAGATGAGATGCCCTCTCGTATCTTTATACACCGAACAGGGTGTTTTACTACACCCTTGGCTCGAATTCGCGAACTCCACAGTGTTGAAATTGTAATCAAACTGTAACGGCTGATACTTCCAGTTTGTGCTAAAGTATAGGGAGCTATAAGCTCCGTCCCTTAAGATCTGAACCATTCCTGGAGGAAAGTGTATCATGACATAAATTTCTTCTCGAAAATTACAGCGCCGATGCCTTTCCTCCACGAATCCAGAACCAAACTTCGCGGGGGGTTAGGTATGAATTCTGTGAATTCCATCCACTGGCGACTCACTCGGCCGAGATATCGTCTTATTGGTGCGCTTTGCAAGCAGTGTGGGCAAGCCGTCTTTCCCCCGCGCCCCCAGTGTCCGAACTGTGCTGAGGTGTCTCGGGACGAAACTGTCGCCGTGCGGCAGGATGAGGTAACCGCAATTTCCTACTCTCTCCAGTTGCGGACTTACACCTGAGCGCTATGGGTGGCGGCCGAGTCTTGGTAACGGGAAATGGATAAGATATCTCTCTAGATGGAGTACTGAATGACTACGATTCTCTACATTGAAGACGACCCCGAACACTGCCTGCTGGTTGGCAAACTCCTGACTTCCCGCGGCTTCAGTGTCGAGATGGCACGAGATGGGCAAGAGGGAGTGACCAAAGCCCAAGAGTTGAGGCCGGATCTGATTCTTCTCGATCTGTACTTGCCACGTTTAGACGGCTTCGGTGTGATGAAACAGCTCAAAGAAGATCCCATCACTTCAAATATTCCCATCGTCGTTATATCGGCCTGGCCGACGGGTGACAATCGCCAGCGAGTGCAAGATGCCGGCGCCCTGGGCTTCGTCGCCAAGCCTTTCAAGGTTGACGAGTTACTCAACCTTCTTCGAGACGCCTTGCCGCAATCGCCGCAGTCCTCATAAATCCAACATTTGTGTACCAAATAATGAACGCTACTGGCTACCCAGCCCGTGCGAGACGGGTTTCAGGGCTGGATAAAGCTGGCGGTAGTATGCGTAGCTCTGCTCGTACTCGGCGACTATGTCCGGTTGCGGGGAGGTCGAGCCGGTTGATTTCACTGTGGCCTGGCAGGCAGCATCCACATCCGGCCACATCCCAGCCCCTACACCGGCCAGGAGGGCCGCACCATACGCTGCGCCCTCGGTAGTGTTGACGGTCACCAACTCGACGTCCAGCACATCGGCCAGAATTTGACGCCACAAAGAACTTTTGGCACCGCCACCCGACACGCGCACTTGATGGATTTGTGTCAGTCCGGATGACTTGATTAACTCAAAACTATCGCGCAGGCCAAAGGCCACACCTTCCAGCACGGCTCGGGTGAGGTGGGGTTGGGTATGGCGTATGGTCAAGCCGACAAACGCACCGCGCGCCAGGGGATCAGGGTAGGGTGTGCGCTCGCCGGTGAGGTAGGGCAGAAACAGCAGCCCCTCACTGCCGGCTGGTACTTCGGCGGCGGGGGCCAGGAGCGTGTCATAGTCAACGCCAGGGGCCAGGGTATCGCGATACCAGCGCAGGCTGCCGGCCGCGGACAGCATCACACCCATCAGATGCCAGCGACCTGGCACGGCGTGGCAGAAAGCGTGCAGGCGCCCTTCTGGCTCGATGAAGGGTTGGTTCGTACTGGCAAACACGACACCCGAAGTCCCCAGAGTCAGGGCCACGATGCCCGGTTCCACCGCCCCCACCCCGACTGCCTGAGCCGCCTGGTCGCCGCCGCCGCCCACGACCGGTGTGCCCGCTTTGAGGCCGGTCGCCTGGGCTGCCTCGGCCGAGATATGGCCGGTTACTTGCGGGCCTTCATAGGTTGGAGGCAACCAGTTGGCGGGAATGTCCAAGGCCTGTAGCACCTCCGCCGACCAATCACGGGTCTTGATGTCGAGCAAGAGCGTACCTGCAGCACCGGCGCGGTCGGTGGCATACACGCCCGTGAGCTTGAAGCGGACGTGGTCCTTGGGCAGCAAGACGTGGCGGGCGCGAGCGAATATCTCCGGCTCATGCTCCCGCACCCATAGGATTTTGGGTGCAGTGAAACCGGTCAGGGCGTCGTTGCCGGTGATTTCGATCAGGCGCTTTTTGCCCAGCCGCTCTCGGATCTCGTCGCATTGCCGGCCGGTGCGTTGGTCGTTCCAAAGGATGGCCGGACGCAACACCTCCCCGGCCTGGCCCAGGAGTGTCAGGCCGTGCATCTGCCCCGTCAGGCCGACGGAGGCGACGTCATCGCCGGAAAGGCCAGTCTGGCTCAAAACCTGTTGGATGCTCCCCGTCGCCCCTTGCCACCAATCGGCCGGATTTTGCTCGCTCCACAGTGGCCGAGGTGTCGAGAGCGGCAGTTCCATCGTGACACTGCCCGTCACGTCGCCGCGTTCGTCTATCAGCAGCGACTTGGCCCCCGTCGTTGATACGTCGATTCCCAAGAGATGTGGCATGATGTGCTCCTTATAGGTTTGACTGCTTCCCGTAGCGCGACGTTGCCCCTCAGTATAGCCCGATTCTGCCTGGGGGTGCAAGTGGCTCACGCCAGTACAACACGCCTATTATGGACTTGGGTGTATTCAAAATGGGTTGGTAGGGGCAGGTCTTCCCCAGAGGGGACCTGCGGGTGCGCCTGCCCTGGACACCCGCAAGGGGTGTCCTTACAACCCATTTTGAACGCGCCCTATGGACTTCTTCTATGTCCTGATTCATCTCTGGGTTGTGGCGTCTTCGTTTAGAAAGTCAGCGTCCTCTTCAGGAATAGATGGGTTGATGTTGATGCCGGAACCAATCTCGAAACCGGCCCGCGTCGTTAACCGGGGCCAGATTTGGAGACACCAATGTAATTGGGGCTCATCGGCCTTGTATCGGGCAGATGTGTTGATAACGTAGTTGTAGTCCGGGTCCTGCAGTTTATTGTATAACCTGGACAGGCTGTCTCGAAGGGCAAAAGCCAGATCTGCCTTCTCTTTATCAGTGATATGGCCAAAGTCGGCTCGATGCTTTTTGGGCATAATCCAGATCTCAAAGGGCACCTCGGCAGCAAAGGGGATAAAGGCCAGAAAAGATTCATTCTCCAGGAGGATCCGTCGCCTGTCGTGCATCTCGAAATCTAATATGTCGCAATAAACGCAACGCCCCCATTCGTCGAAGTAGCGCTGGGCTTCTTCTTCCCTCCAGCGGATGTAGTGAGGAACTATGCCGGTGACAACAAGTTGGGAATGGGGATGCATCAGCGAGGTGCCGGCCCGAGAACCATGGTTGCGGAAGATGATAGCCATCATATTGCCGTGCTCTTTCATCAGGTGGACGTAGCGTTTATGATAAGTTTCGAGAATGGTGCCCACCTCTTCCACTGACATTTCAGCCAGATTCTGATTGTGTCGAGGGCTGTCGATGATGACTTCATGCCGGCCATAACCTGGCATAGCCAAATAGATACCTTCAGTGTATCTACTGGCACCCCCGTTGTGAGTCAAGGCAGGAAACTTGTTAGGGACTACCCGCGTCTGCCATTGACCTGGTTCAACACCAGGTAGCTCCATGATAATCGCTGGGAGCATAGACTCATTCCCCGGGCAGAACGGGCACTCCTTGTCCAGGATAGGTAAATCTCCCCTCTTATCCTCACGCCGCTGAAAATCTTTCGGTCGTTTTCTCCTGGCAGGGGCATAAATGACCCACTGCTTGGTGGCCTTGTTTTGCCTGATTTCACTTGTCATTTTCTGGACCCATTACTGACTACTCATTTGTAGCAGCTACTCAGCCAAAAGGTGCAACTGGCAGTTCTGGCATATTGACCGGCTCACCAGGCGTAGGCCTCGGGTGCTTCACCGCCGGGGCCAGGCCAGATCTCATCCAGTCGAGTCAGGATATCCTCAGACAGCTCGATCTCCAGAGCGCGTAGGCTGCCTTCGAGTTGCTTCAGGGTACGCGGTCCTATGATGGGAGCTGTCACAACCGGATTGTGGAGCAACCAGGCCAGTGCCACGTCGGCCGGTTTTTCACCTATCTCTTGGCAGAATGCTTCATACGCTTCCAGTTGATTCCGGTGCTTCTCGATGGCTTTTTGCACCCGCTCTGCCGCCCGTCGTCCTTGCGATGCCTGCTGCAAGGCACCCGCCAGCAGCCCGCCTCCCAACGGGCTCCAGGGAATCAGGCCCAATCCGAAGGTCCGGCAGGCGGGGATGACTTCCAACTCAATCATCCGGGCACTGAGGTTGTAAAGGCTCTGTTCCGACACCAGGCCCATAAACCCGCGTGCCAGGACGGCACACTGCGCCTGCGCGATGTGCAAGGCGCCAAAGTTGCTGCTGCCAACGTAGATGATCTTGCCCTCGCGCACCAGTTGCTCCATTGCCTGCCAAATTTCTTCCCATGGCGTGTTGCGGTCAACATGGTGCATCTGATAAATATCGATATGATCCGTCTGCAGTCGCCGCAGGCTTTCCTCGCAAGCGCGCCGGATGTGATAAGCCGACAACCCCCGATCGTTAGGGCCATCGCCCATCGCGCCATAAACTTTGGTCGCCAGGACGATTTGCTCGCGCCGGCTGCCACCCTGGGCCAGCCAGCGCCCAACGATCTGTTCGGTGACCCCTTTCCCTTTCTGCCAGCCATATACGTTAGCTGTGTCGAAGTAGTTAATGCCTGACTCCAGCGCCTTGTCCATAATGGCAAAGCTGTCAGCTTCACTGGTCACGGGGCCAAAATTCATAGTGCCCAGACACAGTCGGCTGACCCTCAAACCGGTACGCCCCAGATACGTATATTCCATTGTTTTCTCCTTTGGTTATTTGACATAAACGCTCAGATATTCAGTCATTCACTCCTGGCCTGCGCCGATTCAATCAACTCTTGCTTGAGACGCCACAATCGCTCCGTAAGAGAGACGTGATACACGTGCGGGTTCATGATTCGTTTGACCCCCGGATCCAGCCGCTCCACGTCGGCCTCGCGGCGTTCCCGCATGTCTTCGATGAACGGAAGGTCATACACCAGCCTGCCTTCTTCCAGCACGTCTACCAGTAGTGGCTCGATTTCCGAGATGTCACTCTGGTTGAGGGTTCGGAATTTGGTGTGCAGCGTCGGATGATGTAAGATGAGCTGTTCCATCTGCCGCGGGTCCTCATGGTCGAGGCTGAGCAGATCGGCTGTGGCCTTGTTCCGTTGGTCGTACACCCGCCACACATACTTGTGGCCTGGATTGAGAGTCTTGGCCGGCGTCTCTGAGATTTTGATGGCTGGCATCCACTCACCTTCATTTTGCACAGCGACCAGCTTGTAGACGCCGTCCAGGGCCGACTGCCCTTGCGAGGTAATCAGCCGCGTCCCCACACCATACACCAGCCGCTTGAGGAGCTGGTCGGCGTCAACACCATAACGTGGCGCCTCCGTCTGGATTTGAGTGACAATCTGCCAGATGACGAGTTCGTCCAACTGGTTCGACAGGACAATCTGCGTGTCAGGAAAGCCGGCCTGGTCCAACATCTTGGCCGCCTGGATGCTGAGAAACGCCAGATCACCCGAGTCCAGGCGAATGCCTACCGGCTTGTGGCCCTTGCGCCGCAATTCTTCAAAAACTTTGATGGCATTGGGAACGCCGCTTTCCAGCGTGTCGATGGTGTCCACCAGCAGTAGACAATCGTCCGGGTAAACATCGGCGTAAGCGCGAAACGCAGCCAGTTCGCCCCCTCCCAGCGCCATGAAGACCTGGACCATGCTATGGGCGTGGGTGCCTTTCGGCGGATATCCCAGCACGTGGGAAATGCCCACGTTCGAAGAGAAATCAGCGCCCCCAATGAGAGCCGCTCTGACGCCGGCATTTGCCCCGGCCCCTTGAGCCCGGCGCAGCCCGAATTCCAGCAGTAATTGACAACGACCGCTTTCGCGAACCCGGGCCGCTTTAGTGGCGATCAGAGTTTGATAGTTCAGGTGGTTGAGAAGCGGCGTTTCCAGGATCTGGGCCAGCGCCAGTGGCCCCTGGACGACCGTCAGCGGGACATTGGGGTGAACTACACGACCTTCCGGGATGGCACGCATGCTGATGCCATCAAATGTCCCGTTCGCCCCCAGCCACTCCAGGAAATCATCACTGAATATGCGTTCGCCCGTTTGTCCCGTTTGTCCCCGCAAATATGCGATGTCCTCGGGACGCATATGCGCCTCGTGCATCCAGTCCAACAGCCACTCCAGGCCGGCATTGATGCAGTATCCGGCCTGATGAAAGCCATAGTCGGGGTAAGCCCGAAAAAAGTGATCAAATTGTGCCAGCTTCTCGTGCAGGCCCATACGATAGTAGAGTTGGGCCATGCTGAATTGATACTGGTCCGTGAACAAGATACCCTCAGCCGTTGGGCGATCAGATGTTTTCATCTCAGCCCCCCCAAGCCATCCATGACTGGCAGGACGATCTTGGTTTCGGCGGGTTTTACCAACTGTTGAATAAAGTCCAGTTCCATGTGAGTTACCTCATTTAGCACGGTTCACATCTTGCCAGAGATCGGTTTACACACAAATAGCGTAACGTAAAACCGGGCAAATGACAATGTATCAAGATATAGAAAAAGGATACAAATGGGGTCACATTTCAGAAGTAGTTGCGTCCTCGTCATCACTTCCCTGATTCTACCCCACATTCTTTTAATTATCCAGTTCTTTAGACCACCGCTCAAGCCAGGGAAACAAGCTCAAGAACAGAGACTCAAAACTCCGAAGCCACTAAAACCGAGAACCGCTGATGACTGCACATAACCGTAAAGCCCGGCGCCAGCCGGGCCTTTTTTCTGACGCAAACATTCCACTGAAGCGGAACGCCCGGCCGATGTCCCTATTGGAGCTTGCAGGCTTATGAAGGTTAAGTTGCCCTGAGCTAATGAAGTTTGTAAAATTAATCCGTTAACTGGCGCAGCTATTTAGCCAAGGAAGAGCGACTAGCATTACCGGTTTATTTTGTTAAACTTCATAAGCTCCAGGCTAAAAGCTCAAGTACGCTGAAAGCGCACTATCTGAGGATTTATTCTCAGGCAATTGCTGTGCAGTATGCACGACCTGTGGTACAATCTCAAGCAACCGGACTGGACTTACACCCAAGTACTTGTCCAATAACTCGTTGCCCTTTGCCCTACGCTCCCATGTCATTTCGGGCGTGCATCCACAGTTTCATGCGTTCCACATTCCGTTACCCTACGCTCCCATGTCATTTCGAGCCGAAGGCGAGAAATCCCTAAAGCCTTGGCGGACAAGTCCAGATTGTCTGGTCAGAAGTCGGAGTCATTGCTCCATCCCACTAAAGGAGGGCACGACCATGCTCGACAAACGCAACTTGTACCGATTGCCGTGGTCTATGAACGACAATCCCATCGCCTGGCTGGAAATCACCGACGTCTGCAATATGTACTGCGAGGGATGCTATCGCCAACGCCTCACCGGCCACAAGTCGCTGCAAGAAGTCAAGGAGGAGATCCTCTTCTTCAAAAAGTGGCGTAACCCCGACAACGTCTCCATCGCCGGTGGCGAGCCCCTGATCCACCCCCAGATTGTGGACATTGTGGCCTTCATCGCCCAGAACGGCATCAAACCCATCATCCTCACCAACGCCATGGCCCTGACGCCGGAGCGCTTGCGCGAGTTGAAAAAAGCCGGGGTGGCCGGCTTTACCATCCATATCGATAGCCACCAACGTCGGCCTCACTGGAAGGACAAAACCGAGGACGAGTTGAACCAACTGCGCCAGCACTACGCCGACATGGTGGCTGCGGAAGGTGGCATGTACGTCATCTTCAACTCCACCGTCTATCCTTCCACCTTTCACGAGATCCCCGACGTCGTGCGCTGGGGACAGGCCAACATTGACCGCGTGCACGGCCTGGTCTTTATCACCTACCGCACCGGCATCACCCAGACCAGCACCGCCCACGACCACGCCGGCCAGGAGGTGGACCTGAGCCAATTGAGTTACACCACCGATCATTTTGATGAGTCGTTTGTCACCTCGCCCCAGGTCTACCAGCTCATCCAGGACCACTTCCCTGAATACGAAGCCTCTGCTTACCTGGGTGGCACCATTCTGCACACCTCGTACAAGTGGCTGGCCGGGGCCCTGGTCGGCTCCAGGAAAAGGATGTACGGCTCGGTAGGCAAGAAAACGATGGAATTGGCCCAGGCCGGTCATCACTTCTTTACCGGCACCTACCTGGCCTACCTCACCTGTGCCAGCGTCGGCCTCAAGTTGTTTCTGCTTGCCCCCTGGGATCAAACCTTGCGCCCGGCCGCGCGTAACTGGCTGAAGCACGTCATCCGCCATCCCCGCCAGCTTTTTGAGCGCCTTTACGTTCAGAGCATTGGCATCATCCAGGCTCCGGATCTCTTGCCTGACGGTCGCGCCGACATGTGCGACAGTTGCCCCGACATGACGGTCTACGATGGCAAGCTGATCAACTCCTGCCGCATGGATGAATATCGCCTCTTTGGCGGATTCCTGTCCGTGGTCGAGAAGTCGCAAGCAGAGCCTGTTGCCGAACCTGAGACCATGGCCTTGGAGCAACCGCCAGGCCGAAAATCGTGAAGCGTGGAGCGTAATCTATAGGTCCCCTTACGGGGAAACATAGGGCGGCCAAGCCGCAACCGAATTCTCGACTCACGGACAGAAAGAAACACGGACTTGGTTTACATTCCCCTCCAACACCCCCGGCGGGCCAGGTGCCCGGCACTGCCGCCAAAGTGCCGGGCACCTGAGTCATTACACTTGCTCGGGACACAACCCAATGACGCAGCCCCTCCACAGAAAGAGCCCCTGCGCTGGCAGGGGCTCTTTCTTTTCGCCTCAATCCTTCTCTTGGCTACAAGACCCTAAGAGTTTCCAAAACCCTTAGGGTCTCATTTATCCGGGCGCTCCAATTACCCCGTTTCCGAGCGACACGCCTTGCCTCAAAACCCCGGTCTCGCTCGGATTCCGGCCTGGTCCGCTCCCATCGCTGTCATCCAGCTACCCGGTAGCTGTCTATCACCTCCCAGGCCACTGTCAGCCTTCCATTCCGGGTCGCCGACTATCAATCTTCAGCCCCCGGTCATCGGATTCTCCCCGCTGCCGAGGGGCTGCGGGCCGGCGATTGATGACCGAGGACTGGATTATTCCCGAGCGAGAAGGGGGATACCCCCACTTCCGGGCTCGCTCGGAAATAACTTTTGGCCTTCAGTCATTGGAACTCACGACTAAGAACCATATCTCGGACCCTATGTCAATGCCATTTCAGCAGAAATTCTGAATTCCACGTAGCATTTGCAATCCATCCCAAGACAGAATTGCCTCATCCTCCATCCTGTGGTAGACTAATCCGGCGCTCGCCAGTCCGATTTGGGCGCATTCAAAATGGGTTGTAGGAGCGGGTCTCGCACCCGCCTTGGACACCGGGAACACCTCAAGGACGTGGCGATCATGTGGCTCATCATGGGTTGTAGGGGCGGGTCTTCCCCAGAGGGGACCTGCGGGCGCACCCGCCTTGGACACCCGCACCTATAGGCCCCCTTCGGGGAAGGGGTGTTCCTACAACCGAAATTGAATGCACCCGTCCGATTTACTGCTCTCTCTTAACCGAAAGGAGGACAGGATTGGAGATCAGGAAGGTTATCCTCATTCACCCGGGGCGTGAGGGCCGCATTTGGGGCCGGGCCACCGGCGCCCCCTACACTCTCATGCGACTTGCCTCCTTGGTGCCTGACGACATCCCGGTCGAGATCTGGGATGAGAACCTGGGACCCCTGGAGGGCAAATTGCGCCAGTTAGGGCCCCACGACCTGGTAGGCATTACCAGCAAAACCCTGGCGATTGAATCGGCCGAACGCTTCGCCCGCATCGCCCACGAGGCAGATGTGCAGGCAGTGGTCGTCGGCGGGGCACACGCCACGCTGATGCCCGATGATGTCGCCCGCTGGGCCGACTCGGTCGTCACCGGCGAGGCCTATTACACCTGGCCCCAACTCATTCAAGACTTCATCCACGACGATCTTAAGCCGCGTTATCACGATAGCCAGTGGGCCGACCTGACCGGCGTGGCTCCCATCGCCGATCGCGTCATCCGCATGATGGGTGAACACCGCAACTACTGGACGCCCATGATGGAGATCACCCGAGGCTGCCCCCGTAACTGTTCCTTTTGCACTGCCATCCGCGTCAGCGGGCAGCGCATGCGGCTGCGCCCCGTCGAGGAAGTCGTCGACGAGATTCAACGCCGCCGCCTCAAGCGCTTCTTCCTCACCGACGACAACTTTGGGCTGGCTTTTCGTACCGATCCCGATTACGTCGAGGCCTTGTTCAAAGCACTGGAGCCCTTGCCGATCCACGGCTGGACCTGCCAGGCCGAAATGCTGGTCAGCACCCATCCCGACCTGCTCGACCTGGCGCGGCGTGCCCACCTGGACAAATTCTTCATCGGCTTCGAGTCCGTCAACCCCGCCAATCGCCGCGAGTTGGGCGGCAAAAGCAAGGGGCTCATCGCGCAATACACAGAAGCCATCAAGAACGTCCAGACGCACGGCATCGGCGTCGTGGGGCTGTTCGTCTATGGCTTCGACAACGACACACCCCAAACGCTGGTTGACACCTGGGACTTTGCGCGCGAGAGCGAGTTGGACAGCCTGAGCATGACCATCCTCACTCCTTACCCTGGCACTCCCTTCCGCGCTCAACTGATCGCCGAAAACCGGCTGATGGACAAACCCTGGCGCTATTACGACACCGCCCACGTGACCTATTATCCCAAGCAGATGACGGTAGAAGAATTGGAGAAGTCCTACGACTGGTTCTGCCGCCGGGCTTATAATCCGCTGAGCATGGCCCGGCGCGGCCTGCGTGGCCTGCGCCGCCACCCCGCCTCGCGTATACCGAGTAAGTTCTTCGGCAGTTTCAGTACCGACTACGGTTACCGCCGCACCTTCGCCTGGCGTCACGTCGACGGCAACCGCCTGCTGAATGCATGGGGCAGCGCCGGCTGAATGCCCATCGCGCTCTCCTTGTCAGGGCCAAACCAGGCAGAGAGCGGAGCGGTGCCACACCACGCTACCACCACCCCTAAAGTTGAACGCCCTAAATCCAAAAGGGTGCATTTCACTTCGGGGGCAGACCTAACCCCCCGGCCCCCTTCCCTCGCAGGGAAGGGGGAGAACTGCTCCCCTC
>CAYTNQ010000023.1:0-44436 GCA_964439175.1 uncultured Anaerolineales bacterium
GGGGAGCAATTCCCCCCTTCCCTGGTAGCCTGTCCCTGCCAAGGGAGGAAGGGGCTGGGGGTTAGGTCTACCCCCAGTTCAGCCTTTGGACCAGATTTGAGTTATAATACCCGCACCTGGATTTTCCGGCCCGGCCATCGTCGCCTTTTTCGGAGCCGAACGTCAGGCACGGCCGGGCCAGATCAGGTAGCATGGGGTAGATGATGACAGGCCAGAACAAAGGAGCGCCAACTATGAGCGAGGTTATGAACCCTCTGGATGGGGTACGTCCGCTGGAACTTCACTACTTCCGGATTGCGCGCGAGCGATGGGAGTTGATGCTGGCTCGCGTGCGCCAACTGGGGGCTAATACCGTCAGCAGCGCCGTCCCCTGGTCGTGGCACGAACCCCGGGACAGCGTCTTTGACCTGACCGGCCTGACCCACCCGGCGCGGGACGTGGCCGGCTTCCTGGAGACGTGCGCGGCGATGGGCTTCCGGGTTATTCTGCGGGCTGGTCCCTACGTTGGCGCCGGGCTGCTGGGGGGCGGCGTGCCCGGCTGGCTGCTGCGAGAACACCCGGAGATGTGTGCATTGGACCCCGACGCCAGGCCCCGGCGCGACCCTGCCTCCGGGAGCCCCTTTCCGTCCCCCGAACACCCGATCTATCTCAAATACCTGGAACGCTGGCTCCGGGAACTCAGCGGCGCGCTGGCGACCCGGCAGTGGCTGGATGGGCCTATCGTCGCCTTACGGGTAGAGCGCTTCGACTCCAACGCCTGGGACTACAACCCGCACGTGGTCAAAGTCCAATGGCCGGTCTGGCTGCGCCAGCAATACGACGGGATAGATGCGCTCAACGCGGCCTGGGGAACCGACTACCCTTCGTTCAACGAGGCCGCCTTCCCCACCCGGCCCCCGGATTCGGAACCCTCCCCGGCAGAGGACCGGTGGGTGGCCGACGCTGCCCGCTTTGTCGCCTACGCGGCCTCTCACGCCCGCGAGACCTACGCCCGTATGCTGCGCGACGTGGGCTGGATGGTGACCATCGTCGGCGACCCGGGTGAATTGCCGGTGAGCCCGGAGTACGCGGGAGATGAGACCGCGGGGCCGGCCCACGCCGCCCAGGTGGACCCCGAACCGCCCCAGGTCGGCGCCAACGTGCGCTGGGCGATGGACGCCCCCTTGCGGGCCGACGGCTACCCGCAGCGCCAATTCTGGGCGGTGAAAGCGACTCTGCTGGGGATGCAGGAGGGGGTGAAGCCCATTGAGGGAGGCACCCTGGTGACAGGCGCAGAAAGCCGCCGGGTGCGGCTGCCGCGTCCGGCGGGGGATTACGGCGTCTACCGCCTGCTGCTGGACGGGCGGCTCCTGGACGTCCCAACCCGGACGCGGGGCAGCCGGCTTTACCTGGATTATCCGGCGGCGGATGAAGCCGGGGAGACCGACATGTGCTTCCTCCTCGATGAGCGGGCGGCGGCGCTGACCGGCCTCCTACGGGAGTACCTGATCTCGCTGTTGATGGGCAGGGCGCAAACGCTACGACGAGCCGGGAGGATGTGCCAGACGCTGGCCGATGCCTTTTCCGGGACGGCGCCACCCGCTGGTGACGAGACGTGGCCTTCTGTCGAAGACCTTCAGGCCGCAGAACGGGGCCTGGCCGAAGCGCGGCGCGCGGCCCGCCGCGCCGCCGCCTCGTTGAGCAGGCTGGAACGCCTGGCCAGCGAGGTCCGAGGCGAAATGCCCCCCTCCGCTCCCCTCCTTCCTACCGCGTCGGATTTCACGCCGCAGGAGTTGGGACGACTGATCCGCGTGCGTGACGCCGGCGCCCAGGCGGCGCCGGTGCTGGCAGAGACCGCTCGTTCCCTTATGGCGCGATGGCAAAATAGCGAAAGCGGCGGGGAGGGGCTGACCATCCAGGCCTACCGCGCCGCTTTCGAGCAGGTGCAGGCTACTGCCAGGGAAGCGGAAGCCTTGCTGGCGGGAGCACTGGGCACCCTGCGGGCCGATCTGGCTGCCGGAGCGTTATCCCCTTCGGCCCGGCCGATCCAGGACCGGTTGACGCGCATTCTGCAGGGGCTGAATGCCGGCCTGCTGCAAGTTTAACCACTCTCGAACGCGCATTCTCGTCGCTTGAGGCAGTTAGTTGCACTCCATTGTCGTTGGGTCTCTACCACATCTTACTGTACGAGTACATGTACCTGGAGGAAAGGTCACATTGCCACTGCCTGGTCCACACCCACCATCAGTAACCACATAACGGGCGCCGGAAGTGAAGGTACCACAAAATACCTTGGCCCCGGGTTGAACATTGCTTGGACACTCAGCAAGCTTGTTACCCTGAGGTGCATCATATATTCTGTAAAAATATATAACACTGCCACTCTCGTTTTTGATGTAGAGGCTGATTGTTGGAACAACTGGAGCAAGAGCCTTTATTATGATAGGCAAATACACGCTCTGAGCAGGCACAGAATAGCTTACTCGCGCCCCATATACCCCGATATCCCAACCACTACCAATGGGAAAACAAAAATCTACGTGATAATTATAAGCAGGGGCAACAATATTAGCACCCTCATCGGAGAAAATAGAAGGATCTGTCAACGTTTGTATAGAGGTACTACTACCTGTCGACACCACAGCGGCCAACTCGTCCCACCCGCCCCAGGAGCCTGTTCTATCAAAGTAGATAACAAGATCGTCGGATGTGGACTCATCATACACGTAAGCCGTAAAACTTTCTATGACGCTGCCTGGCGGCAAATAGACAGGAGCCGCCAGGCAGACTGGGTCAGTAACCGATTTATTCAGCAAGTAGCCACCATCAAAGGAAAAGAACCAATCTTCGGCCTGGGTAGCATTATCTAATTCACCAGTATGGATGAAGGAGGCGGCTGGCACTACCTGCACGCCAGAGTTATCACTCTGAACTGAAATGTCCTCAGGGCCTTCTCCGAATTGAACCAGCATATCATCAAAAGAAGCAGGAGTGCGTACCATAGGTCCATCGCCCTGAGCCGGCGGCGTTGGCGTCAATAGCATCGTGTCGGGGCCGACCTTGGCTGAGTCCGAATCGGCTTCGGCCCAAACAATAGCGACGCCGGGCAGCAAACTGAGCACCAGAATTAATAGAGCCATGAAGATAGGAATGCTGCGCGTTTTTCGTATGCTCATTGGTAACCTCTCTTTACTACTTTTTAGTAAAGCAAATGTTTAGAGCCGCAAAACTACCTCAGGGCTGATTAAGGTGTATAAAATAACCTGGCTCCATAAAGCCGGATATCCATGTAGGTATCCGACGGAAAGCAAAGGATAACGTAATAAGCATAAGCGCTGCTAACAACTTGCTTACCAGATTCAATAGTAGAGTCTTTGACCTCGACAGGGGTCGAGCTATCCAGCGCCGCCTGAGCCCCTGCAATTTCATCAACGACCCCGGTGGCAAGCCTCACACGCCGGAGGACGACACCTAAGTTGCTGCTGGCGCTGTCATCCACAAGCGAGAACGAAAAGGCAGTCAAAGTAGCGCTGTCGGGGGGGTAAGCCGGGGCCATAAGACAAGGAGCATTACTGCTTTTGTTTCGGATGTAGCCACCAGCAAAATCGTGGAACCAATCGTTGGCGTTGTTTCCATCGTGCTTGAACGCGGCAATGGGCACAACCTCAATCCCTGAGCCATCACTTTGCGGGCCGATGGCACCTTCTCCAGGTTCCCCAACAGGGGGGGTCTCAAGAGGGGTGACGATGATACCACTCAGGTCAAGCCCTTTTATGGCTTCTTGCATGGCTTCATAGTTACTCGTTTCATTCTTACCATCATTGGTCCTCCCCTGAGCCAAGGCCATGCCCGCCCCCGATTTGAGGAGAAGCAGCGAAGCCAACACGGCCACTGTAACTGTCGCCATTAAAATGATCAGTGCTAAATTTTGGCTTCTTGTGGTGGACACATCAAACCTCCTTTTTGCCTGCGAAAGTCAACCAACGCCTTGGAGAGTGACAGGAGACACTCGTCCAATAATCTCTCTCCCGGTATAAGCACTCAGGTACGATTATGGGGTATAATCGACTCTAAAACCATATACAAGTTGCTCCAGGCCGGTATCTGGGTCAAAGCAAAATGAAATGTAGTAGCCATAGGCATTGCTGACAGTCTCTGTGCCAGGTTGAATGTCTGTGTTATACCCACGACGTCTCGTTGCCGCATCAACACCCGGAAAATATAAACCTGTCACCCACTCAGCAGAACTGCCGGGAGGAGAGGCATACTTGCTTCGCCAAAGAACTGCCCCCATATCGCTCGCAGCGTGATCATCCATAAAATACATAGAGAATTCGGTAAGGGTAGCGCCATGGGGTACGTAGACCGGAGCAGCGAGGCACATACGGCTAGAAGAATTATTGCGGATATAACCTGCTGTCGGCCAGAAGCGGAATCCACTAGCCGGCGACGAGCCATCGTGTCTGAATGCAGAAGATGGAATATATTCAGATCCCGAATTGGTACTCTGCCCGCCAATGAAGGCTGCACTTTTAAGGTCGTCAATGACTTCTAACTGGCCTTCTTTGCGCTTTACATCCCCCGGAAGGTTATTGAGCACATTCGTATAAACACCCTGATAGACCATATTCGTATCGCTACCATGATAGGAGATATCCCTATGTGTACCAACATCTTGCTTCTCCCCGACTACCGACCCGATTGCCAACCAGTGACGTCCGGATACATCTTCGCCGGCTTCAACGCTGCTTTCCAATACTGTATTCTCAGGGCTACCAACAGCCTCTAACTGCCCCTCCTGGCGTCCCAAAAAATGAGCCAATTCCGCATTTCCCCCTTCATTTTGGGCCTGCGCTCTTACTTCATTGGAGCCAATAACCAGAAAGGAGGATAGAATAACAACGGCGGCGACAGCCACCGCAGCTAACAAAAGATATTGCATTTTCTGCTTAAGCATGTTTTTCCTCCTTAATGAAGTGGAGTCGAGGATATACCCAACTCCATTCAGTCTTATGGATTAAGGCCGCCGCCGCCGTCACCCCCCTCATCACCCCCGCCACCACCTGCTTCAAAGCGCAGGTGACCGGGAGTGGCCTGGATACCCAGGTCCTTATAGTCGGGGCTGATCTGCACCAGGACTACGGTCCACAGGTACTCACCGCTGCGGCCTTGCACGCCGGCCGCGTCGCGAATGTCCACGCTCAGGTGGTAGGTGTTATTCCCCAGGGCGACCACTTTGCCGTTCTTATTGTCTTGCACTGCGTCGTGAACGCCGGCCGGCGGCTCCCCCTCGCGCCAGACGCGCACCTCGAAACCCTGGTCAGCCCCGACCGGGCCGTTCCATTGCCACTCAAACTCGGTCGGTCCGTAACTGGGGTTCTCAAGCGAGGCCGGCTCGAGCAGGGTGAATTGGCCGGCAGGCTGGCTGGGGATTCGGGTCGCAGTGGGTGGAGCTGGCGTCCCAGGAGTCGCAGTAGGCACCGCCCGCGTAGGGGTAGCAGTTGAAGTTGGGGTATCCGGGACAGGGGTCAGGGTATCGGAGGCAGAAGAGGCGGTTGAGGTCGGTGTGTCAGGGACAGGTAGGGGAGTCGGAGTGGGAGGAGCCAGGGCGATGGGGACGTTCTCGGTGTCAGTCGCTTCGGAGAAGTCGGAACCGGCCCTAATCCAGCCCACACCTGCAGCGGAAAGGCTGGATTTAATTTGCCACCACTGCCTTTCTTGATCCCGGCTGACGATCTCGGCCGCTGCGCCCGCAGGTAAGTAGCCCAGCAATTCATATTCGTCACCGGGGCCGCCCCGCACCTCCAGGTCTGTCCTGGCCACGGCCGAGGGAGTGCCAGGCGGAACGGGGGTGTTGGTAGGCAAGGCAGAAGCCTCAGTTTGAGAAATAGGAGCCACCACCTGGCCGCTGGCCGGAGTTTCGCTCTGATCCAGAGGTTGGGCAGCGGAACTGCCACCGCCGCCGCCCAGGGACAACAGGAGAAAGAGAAGAGCCCCCACGAGAACCACTGCCGCCAGCGCCCCGCCAGCGATGAGAATCAGGTTGTTGCGCCGGGCCGCGGCCCGGCCGAAGGGCGTTGCGCCGTGAGAGGCGACGGTGACAGCCCCTGCGTCGCCTGCTCTGTCAAATACCGCCGTCCCCGCTTCGGTGGCGAGCAAGGTGGTAATCGATTCCTCTCGATACTCGGGATCTTCCTCCGCTTTCTTGAGCGCCTCTGCGAAGTGGGTGGCAGTCGGATAGCGATCACCCGGTATCATAGAGAGCGAGCGAAGGACGACGTGGTTGAGACTCTCAGGAATGTCGGGCTTCGTTTCGCGCAGAGAGGGAACAGGCTCACTGCAGCGCTTGGCGAGGATGGCGAAGGGTGTGGGGGCGTCGTGGGGCACTGTACCGGTTAGTATCCGGTAGAGAATAACGCCCAGGGCATAAATATCGGTGCGATGGTCCACCCCGGTGCCGGATGCCTGCTCCGGGGACATATAGGCCGGGGTGCCCAGGCCGATGCCCGTGGCGGTCAGTTGACTGGAAGCCTCCCGGATTTTGGCCAGGCCAAAATCCGTCAGCAAAGCCCATTTACCGTCGATGAGGATATTGCCCGGCTTGACGTCGCGATGGACGATACCCCGCTGGTGCGCGTAGTTCAGCGCGTCGGCGACCTGGATGATGTAAGTAATCAGCCTATCTAGCGGAGCTCCCTCGCGGATCAAATTGCCCAGAGTCCTGGAATTTTCCACGTAGCGCATGACCAGGTAGTTGTAATTGTCCTGCAGGCCAAAGTCGTATACTTCCAGGATATGGGGATGATGCAGCCGAGCAGCCGAGTGAGCTTCGCGCTGGAAGCGTTCGGTGAAGCCCGGCTCCTCGGCCAAAGAGGGTGACAGGACTTTCACTGCCACAAAACGGTCCAGGCCGGGTTGGTAGGCTTTGAAGACTTGCGCCATGCCGCCCTGCCCAACTTTCTCTCTGATTTCGTACTGGCCCAGAGTTTTTCCGATCAGATTTGCCATTGCCTGTTACCCTCAAATTATTAAGGAACTGCGGGGAGTTATTGAGGAGATTGTCGCACCCATCGTATAGCAAGATACTGCGTTTTCTTCCAAGGCCTCAATTGTCTACTATGCTGTACACATTATAACATACTTTACCCCGGTTGTGAATATGAATTTCACATGAGTCGTAATTCTACATTTGGCGATAAGAGCTGTATTGCTTCCAGTAGAAATATGATGTATAACTAGAATCACCCTTTGTCGTGGATTTCCGGATTGAGGCGCGGGTGTGATGGAGCCTCAAAAAGCATGACCATGTCCCCTATCTATTTTAGCTTGCTCTTTCTTTCAGCGGCGACACTGGCCTTTGAGGTGGCCCTTACCCGCCTCTTTGCGCTGGCCCAAGGGCATCACTTCGCCTTTATGGCTGTCAGCCTGGCGTTGCTGGGAGCCGGGGCGAGCGGCACTTTCCTCTCGCTGCGCCCACCTTCACGTCACAGACTGCACTCCTGGCTGGAGGCCAGCGCCCTGCTCTTCACGCTGGCCGCGCCGGCCAGTTACCTGTTGGTCAACGCCCTTCCCTTCGACGCCTACCGCATCGCCTGGGAGCGAGTCCAACTGCTGTGGCTGGCCGTCTATTACCTGGCCCTGACGGTCCCCTTCTTCTTCAGCGGGTTGGCCGTCGGCGCAGCGCTGGTGGCGCTGCCGAGGGAGGCCCACCGGCTGTACGCCGCCAACCTGATGGGCAACGGACTCGGCCTGCCGCTGGCACTGTTGGCGTTGGCAACGGTGGGTGGGCCGGGGACAGTGTTTGGCATCGCATGGCTCGGGTCTCTGGCTTTTCTCATCCTGACCTGGCGACATCCAGTTGGAGGTGAAACGACAGACAGTACACGGCGGCTAGCCCGGCAAGCGGTCGGCGGTTTGCTGTCGGCGGTCTGCGGTCTGTTTTTTCTCTTCCCCCCCGCCTTCGCCGACATCCGCCTCACGCCTTACCAGCCTCTCTCCCAGGCGCTGCTCTATCCGGGCAGCCAGGTCGTCCTCGAAAAGTGGAATGCCTTCTCCCGTGTAGACGTCATCCAGAGTGAAGGCATCCGCTCAGCTCCCGGCCTCAGCATGGCTTATCCCGGCGGGCCACCACCGCAAGTGGGGCTCACGGTAGATGGGCAAAACCTGTCGCCCATCACGGCTATCCCTCCTTCCCAGGCCGAATTCGCCGATTACCTGCCCCCGGCCCTGGCCTACCAGCTCCGTCCCCATGCCGACGTACTCATCCTCGAACCGGGGGGAGGGCTGGCGGTGCTGACCGCCTTGCACGGCGGCGCCCGCTCGGTAACTGCCGTGCACAGCAACCCGGCGGTCGTCTCCGCCGTGCGGGAGTGGAGCGGTGACTTGTACCGAGATGCGCGGGTGACCATCGTCGTGGACGATCCACGCAGTTACCTGCGCCGCGAGAGGCATCGCTTCGACCTGATTGTCTTGCCTCTCACCGACAGCTTCCGAGCGGTGACGGCTGGCGCCTATGCACTGGGCGAGGAATACCGCTACACGCTCGAAGCTTTTGTTGAACTGCAAAATCACCTGTCGCCGGATGGGCTGCTGGTGGCCGAGCGCTGGCTGCAACTCCCTCCGACCGAGAGCCTGCGCCTGTGGGGCATCGCCGTGGAAGCCTTGCGCCAGGGCGGTATTGGGAACCCAGGTGCGCACCTGATCGCCCTGCGCAGTTTTCAGACGTCACTGGTGATCGCCAGCCGGGCCCCTTTCACCTCCGATGACCTGCGCCGCATCCGCGACTTCGCCACCGCGCGCCAGTTTGACCTGATCTGGACACCTGATCTGAGAGACCTGGAAGCCCCGGCCTCGAGTTTGAGTGAAGAGGAACTACAAAGACTGGGAATCAATCGCTACAACGTCGTATCCGGCGACCCTTATTTCCACACCTTCGCTGGCCTGCTGGGGGCGTCCGATGCCTCCCATTTCTACATGGACTATCCCTACGCCGTCGCGCCCCCCAGCGACGACCGGCCTTTCTTTTTCCATTTCTTCAAATGGGGACAAACGCCAGCCATTCTCGCCTCACTGGGCAAAACGTGGCAGCCCTTCGGCGGCAGCGGTTACCTGGTATTGGTACTACTGCTAGCACTGGTCTTACTGCTATCCGGGGGATTGATTCTGCTGCCGCTGGCAATAGGACACCAATCTCCGCGCGTCGCGCGCCGCGCTCCACGCTCCCCGCTCCGTTATTTGCTTTACTTCTCGCTGCTAGGGTTAGGGTTTCTGTTTGTGGAGATTCCGTTGCTCCAACGCTTCATCCTCTATCTAGGGCAGCCAGCTTACGCTTTCGCCGCAGTGGTGGGGGCCTTGCTGGTGGCGTCGGGGGTGGGCAGCCGCTACCTGGCAGATCGCATCCGGCCGTCGCTGGGACTGGCGACCCTGGCGGTACTGGTCTTCGTCTACCCCATGCTGTTGCCGCTTTTGTTCGAGGCGACGTTTGGCCTGCCATTGGCAGGACGGATGGCGCTGACAGGATTGGCATTGGCTCCCCTGGGGCTGCTGATGGGCACCCCCTTCCCGCAAGGATTAGCCTTAGCCCGCCGGCGTGCACCCGATCTGCTGCCGTGGATCTGGGCGGTCAACGGCTGCGCCTCGGTGGTCAGCGCCGTGCTGGCTCCCATGGTAGCCATAGACCTGGGCTTTCGCGTGGTGATGCTCATCGGGGCCGGCGCTTACTTGAGCGCGCTAATCAGCCTGGGGCAAAGGCGGGAATTCGCCTCCCGCCAGCGTCACAGGAAGGGACAGGTATGAGGGCAGGGATTCCCTGCCCCCCTATTCCCCGCGCGTAAGAGGCACAAAGCGCACGCCGCCCCAGTTGAAATTGTGGAACTCGTCTCCCTCGCGGGTGATGAGCCACAAGCTCTGATATCCCCCCGGCGGCCCAACAGGAATGACCATACGCCCGCCATCAGCCAGTTGGTTGAGCAAGGGCTGGGGGACATGATCCGGGGCAGCGGTGACGATGATCGCATTGAATGGAGCATGCTCTTCCCAACCCCAGTACCCATCGGCCTGTTTGGTCTCCACATAGTCGTAGCCCAGCCGGTCGAGCGTGGCACGGGCGCGTTGGGCCAACTCGGGGATAATCTCGATGGTGTAGACCTGGTCGGTCAGTTCGGCCAGAACTGCGGCCTGATAGCCAGAGCCGGTGCCGATCTCCAGAACCTTGTCGCCCGATTTCAGGTCGAGCATCTGGGTCATCAAGGCTACGATGTAGGGCTGGGAAATAGTTTGCCCGTAGCCGATGGGCAAGGGATGGTCGGCGTAGGACTGATCCAGGACTTCAGGCAACACAAATTCGTGGCGAGGGACCTTTTCCATCACCCGCAGCACCCGCTCGTCGGTGATGTCGCGCCCCCGCATTTGCTTTTCGACCATGCGCTGCCGGGCCTCCAGGTAGGGATCAGGCGTGGGAGTGGATGTCGGTAGCGACGTGGGGCCGGGATGGGCGGTAGGAGTCGGGGAGGATTCGGAGAAGGCCAGGCTGGGGATCGGAGACGGCGACTCCGTTGTTATGAGACCTGAGGGGGGCGATTCAATGGGCTGGGCCGGGCTCGGACGACAGGCCGGCGTACTAGCCCCCAACATCAGGAAGATGGTGAGAATCCATCGCCTCATCATTTTGGCACTTTGCCTCCCTACTGTAAGCCAGGACGGACAACGGGCTGCCCTTTACCGGCGAACGGCCCCTACGTTATTTGATTAAGATGGCCACGACGATCGCCGTGAGACTGGCGATGAAAGTAGCAAAGACCAGGGCAACGGCCATATTCCCCTTCTTCAACTCATCTATTTCATCCAAGCCAGGGATTAGCGCATTGAAGAGGCGTATGCCGATGGGGATCACAATAGCGAAACTGATGCCGGCCACGAGGGTCCAAACAATAGCCAGGGCCATATTGATAAGAATGCGGACGATATCCACATTCCCGCTATCTGGAATCGGGGGCAGTCCCTGTAAGAGCGGTGAAAACATTCTCTCTTGCCTCCTGGTCAGCGCTACTCAAGAAAAGGGCGGCATGGCCATGCCGCCCCAGTCTTGGGATAGGTAACAATCAGGTGGGCGAAACAGGACTTGAACCTGTGACCTCCTCGGTGTAAGCGAGGCGCTCTATCCATCTGAGCTATTCGCCCCTTTCCCCTGGCTCTATGCACTCATTATACGAACTAGTCTGAAGGTTGTCAAACATCATATGATGTGTCACTTGGAAAAATGGATTCTATGCGATATAATTGAGTAACTTATGTTACACAGATAGAAGGATGTTTGAAGATAATGAAGTTAAAGATCCGCTCCATTCTCATTCGTTGTTTCGTCTTGTCGCTGCTCTTGACGCCGCTACTCGCCGGCGTGGCGCAGGCACAGACGTCCACTCCCCTGACCGATCTGAACATTTCCCTTTGGCCCGAATACGACCGCCCCCAACAGGTGCTCGTCCTTTTCCGAGGTAAGGTCGCGGACGATGTGCCACTGCCAGCCCAGGTGAGCTTCACTTTGCCGGCGACCGTTCAGGCATTGAGCGCTGTGGCCTACCTGGACGAGGCACAAGGGACCTTGCTCAACATCCCAGAATACGACTTCGTCGACAGCGCCGACGGCAAAGTACTCAGCTTCGCCACTCCCAGCCGGCAATTTCAGTTCGAATATTATAGCAGTGAGCTGCTCAGCATCAACGGCAGCGTCCGTGACATTTCCTTTTCATTCACCCCCAGCACTGACGTTGCCAATCTCACATTAGAGCTACAACAGCCCACGACGGCACAGGCTTTCACCTCTGATCCGCCGCCATCTACCACAACGATTGGACAGGACGGGTTGACATACGCCCTTTACCAGATAGGAGATGTAGCGGCGGGTGATTCCTATTCACTTCGGGCGAGTTACACGCGCAGCACCGACAATCCCTCGGCGGGTATCAGTGTCCCTTCGTCACCAGAGCAAGCTCCGGTAGAAATCGGCGGCGGTGGGCTGAGAGATAACCTGGGGCCAATCCTCATCGCCGCAGGGGTCCTCTTGTTGATAGGGGCCTTTGGCTATTGGTTCTGGAGCCAGCGAGCCGTCGTCGTGCCTGAGCAAGCGCCACGCCAGACAGCACCGCGTTCCCGTCGCCGAACGTCGTCACGTAACAGACAGCCTGGTTCCCCCAGGACTGCCCGCCGACCAGCGAGCGGTGACTCGCCGGCCCTCTATTGTCACCGCTGTGGCACCAAACTCCGGGACGACGCGCGATTTTGTCACGCCTGTGGCGCCGAGCGCCGCACTGAGTAACCCTTGCCTGCCGATACCGTAACTACCTTGACAATGTCATGTTTGGGCATGTCACCCTGCCTGCACCTGGGGCGCAGGCACAGGTGAGCGAAAGCGAAGGGTCTCGTTTGCCAGGGGCGAGATTCCCTTCGGCCCGGCTCAGGGCGGGCTTCGCTAACGCTCAGCCTGTCCTGGACGGACAGTCCAGGGAATGACACTGAGAAAAAGTAGAACATGACGTTGTCAAAGTAGTTACCCGATACCCATAATACAAGCATCTCTAATCTCAATTATCTGAGGAGTTCTTTATGCGACCCGTCGAGGAACAATTGGCCATCTTGATGCAAGGAGTTGAGTTTGGCGACGACGAGATTTACCGCGTGATGGAACGAGAATTGCGCGAGCGTCTCGAAGAAGGCCGCACGCTGCGCGTCTATCTCGGGGTGGATCCAACGGTGCCAGACCTGCATTTGGGTCACACCGTGCCAATGCGCAAGCTGCGCCAGTTTCAAGACCTGGGGCACGAGGTCACCTTTCTCGTCGGCACTTTCACTGGCCTCATCGGCGATCCCAGCGATAAGGACACAGCCCGCCACCAACAAACGCTGGATAAAGTAATGGAAAATGCCCGGACTTACGTCGAGCAAGCGTTCAAAGTCCTCGACCGGGGCAAGACGAACATTCGTTATAATAGCGACTGGTTGAGTCAACTGACCTTTGCCGACGTGATCAACCTGGCCAGTCACTTTACGGTGCAACAATTCCTGGCCCGCGACAACTTCAGCAAGCGTCACGCCAAAGGAGACCCCATCTGGTTGCATGAGTTCTTCTATGCGCTGATGCAGGGCTACGACGCGGTAGCTATGGAAACTGATGTGCAAATCGGGGGGACCGATCAACTCTTCAACTTACTGGCCGGGCGTAAATTACAGGAGGCTTTTGACCAACGGCCGCAGGTGTGTATCACCCTGCCCATCCTGGTTGGAACCGACGGACAGTTGCGGATGTCGAAGAGCACGGGCAACTACATCGGCATCAACGAGCCTCCAGAGGAACAATACGGCAAGGTGATGAGCATTCCCGATGAGGCGATGATTCAATACTATAAGCTGGTCACCCGATTTGAGCCGCCTCAGGTGTCTCAAATTGAAGCAGATTTGAAGAGCGGGCGGCTTCATCCTCGCGATGCCAAAATGCAACTCGCGCGTGAAATCGTCTCCACCTTCTATGGGGACGAAGCGGCCGCCAGGGCTGAGGAACACTTCAAGACCGTCTTCCAACAGAGAGCGCTGCCCCCCGATATACCAGAGCACCCGCTGAGCGGCCCCGTCAATATCGTGGATTTGATGCACGCCACCGGGGTTGTCAGCAGCAAACGAGAAGCCCGCCGTCTGATCCAGCAACAGGGTGTAAAGTTGGATGGGGAGGTGGTAGAATCGACTGACACCATTATCAAGCCGGGGCAGGCCGAGGTCTTGCAGGTGGGGCGGCGCCGGTTTGTGAAATTGACGTAAAATGCCAAACGTCAAACGCCAAACTCAAGGGTCAAACGTCAGTTGATCGCCCCTCCCAATCGCTTCTCCACCGCCTCCAAGCTGTTTCCATAACTAGCTTAAAATCATGCAACAGACGCTCGATTTTAAGGTGTACCCCCTTGTCAAGAGAGAGGAGTTTTGGTAGAATGAAACGCGGACCAATTAACAGGCGAAAGGGTTACTGACTTAAAAGCAGACATAGACAGGCTTATCGGAGAGCACGGCGGCAAGCTTGCGAGTCTCCTCCAGGCACGTTATCGTCCGCGGTTCCTCCACCGTAGTGACCTCTAATTCACGGTACGTGCCCCCAGCCTTCCGCCTATCACTTCATGGTCGAACGATTGCTTCGTTCAATTGATCTAAACTGAAGCGCTATATAGTCAATTACAAAAAAGTGACGCTAAACAAGCGTTTGCTAAGATTTTTTGTTCCTTTTTGACGTTTTGAGACCGATTCATCCACCGATTAGCCCCTGTTGGGGCGCATTATGCTATTGGGTTGTCGGCGTTTATGAAATCGACGGAGTCTTCTTGGATGATGAAACCGGAGAAAGTCTGGCAGGCAGCTTTAGGCGAATTGCAACTGCAGATGACGAAAGCGACGTTCGACACCTGGGTCAAGCAGACCTATGTCCTGGCCTATGAAGATGGGACGTTCTTCATCGGGGTGCAAAATGGCTATGCCAAAGACTGGCTGGAAAACCGCCTGCATGGAACAGTTCAGCGAACGCTGACGAGCATTCTCAACCGCTCGGCACAAGTTCGCTTTGTGGTCCAGTCGCCGGACACCCCAGCAAAGGAGCCGGTGGTGCTTCTTCAACAGAACGGCACATCTCCTGCGGCAAAGGCCAACAGTAATGGCCGCCCCATTTTCTGCCTCAATCCTCAATACACATTTGATCAATTCATTATTGGGGGTTCCAACAGGCTGGCTCATGCGGCTTCACTGGCGGTCGCAGAGAGTCCGGCTGCGGCCTACAACCCTCTATTTCTTTACGGTGGGGTAGGGCTGGGCAAAACGCATCTGTTACAGGCAATTGCGCACTATGCGATTGCCCGAGGACTCCAAGTTCTCTATGTCTCATCGGAAACCTTTACCAATGACCTCATCAATGCTATCCGCAACAAAGCGACAGAGGCTTTCCGCGAACGCTATCGCACTGCCGACTTCTTGTTAGTAGACGACATTCAGTTTATCGCCGGCAAGGAAAGCACGCAAGAAGAGTTCTTTCACACATTCAATACATTACACTCCGCGGGCCGGCAAATTGTCATTTCCAGCGATCGTCCCCCTCAGGCTATTCTCACACTTGAAAAGCGGTTGGCTTCGCGTTTCGAATGGGGACTCATCGCCGACGTTCAACCCCCCGACCTGGAAACGCGCATCGCCATTCTCCGCTTTAAGTCCGAATACCACGGCACTCACGTTTCCAGTGAGGTCATAGAGTTCATTGCCCGGCAAATGCAGGATAACATTCGCGAATTGGAGGGTGCACTTAACCGCGTGCTGGCTCATGCCTCATTGATGCGCGAGCCAGTCACCCTGGACCTGGCTCGCCAGGCCTTGCATAGCCTGGTTGCCAGGCAAGAAAACCTCAGCATGGGCGACATTCTGAGTGTTGTGGCGCGGCACTATAACGTGAGCGAGGCTGATCTGCTTGGGCGAAGCCGACGCAAAGCAATCGCCCATGCACGACAGATGGTGATGTACCTGGCCCGAGAAGAGACAAACACCTCCCTGCCCCAAATTGGCCGAGCACTAGGAGGGCGAGATCACACCACCGTGCTTTACGGCAGTGAAAAAATCGCATCTCAGATAGAAACCGACGATGCCCTACGCCGAGATGTCATGGCCATCCGCGAAAGCCTATATCGAGAAGCAGCCTGAGCGTACGCTCGCATTCCCCATCCAAGCTACAGCCAGCAAAGCTGTCCTGTAGCTGATTCTCCTTGCCCTAACCCTCCAGCTAGTTCGAGCACAATGAGTATCGGGTTCCCCTAAGTTGTGGATAACCCCCCACATATCTGTGGATAACTTGGAAGTTTTGGGGATAACCTGCCTGTACATCCCCAAAATGTACCACATTGATGCAAAGGCAGTGTCCAGATATTGGGGCCAGTGCGAGCCGACCGCAACATACAGACTCCACTCCCAGCGGCACTCTAAGACACGCAATTTCTCCACAGCCCATAGCACAAATCATCCACAGTTCCTCCACAAGCACTTGTGGGGGGCAGCCACAACGGATGGGGGTAACCTTCAACAGGCCCCAACCAGTTGTGGCATCTGGCACCCCCCACGCACACAATCCACATACCCACAAGCCCTATTACTGCAACTACCTTAAATACTTGAACTAACATACTATTCAGGGAACAGAGGGATAAAGGTAACTATTTTGACCATGGCCGGAATGACACATTCGAGGGAAGTAAGTGGGATGAACCAGGAATTGTCTGAATGCCTAATCACACCGTATCCTTGTGTGTAAGTACCTGGTTTAAAGATGCGCTGGATTGGCTATCTTGAATGGACAAAACGCGCTGGGGGAAGGGAATTTCGATGCCAGTCTGATTGAGTGCATCGTAGAGACAGGTATTGAGCTTGTCTATGATACGCCGCGTTTCAACGTAGTGTTGGATCCAACAACGGACACGAAAAATCAACGCCGAGTCGCCAAATTCCAAGAAGAGGGCTTCAACCCGCTCATCTTTCATCACCCAGTCCTGTGCATTTACAGCTTCGATCATTACCTGGCGTGCTTTCTCAATGTCTGTTCCATAGGCTATACCTACCTCAGTCTGTACCCGGTAGCGTGTGTCTGGGTAGGAATGATTGACGATAAGACTCTTGCCTATGACTGCATTGGGGACCACGACCATGCGGTTGTCACGGGTCAGGATCCGGGTGCTCCGAAGCCCAATGTCTACCACGTCACCCCATGTATCCAGATCCAGAATCTCAATCCGGTCGCCGATACGGAAGGGGCGGTCAACCATAATGACGAAGCCACTGATCGTGTCGGAGAGAGTAGTTTGTGCTGCCAGTGCAATGGCCAATGACCCAATGCCCAGAGTGGCAATAAGAGCACTGATCTCTATTCCAAAGTTGCCAAGCAGCACGATGAAAGCGACAATGGTTAAGAGGATAAGCAATATGCGCCGGAAGAAAGGCAGAATCTGGTTGTCGAGAGGTGTTTCCGTGCGAGTGGCAATTTCACTGGCATACCAGTTGATCAGATTCCGAGTCAGCCGGTAGGCAACCAAGTAAATGATCAACAAGGACAGGACGAAGAATCCGTTCGACACATACTCACTCCACGTGTTGGACAGGAAAGTGAGCCGGGCAAGAGCGGCTTTTAGCGCGATCAAGAATATGAACAGAATCAGGGGGAGACGGATGGCCTGGATGATAGCATCGTCCAGTTGCGAGCTAGTGCGCTGGGTGAAGCGCGTAATGAGCGTGTTGATTGCCAGTAGAATAAGCCAGCTCATGACCACGGCAGCGGCCAGGATGAGAGCTGCTTGTCCCAGTTCGTCCAGATGAGCGATAGCATTGCTCAAATTGCTCATAGTCCTTTCCTCCTATTGATGGTACTGGAGACAGTCCAAACGAATGTGACTTATTCCTCAATGTCATTATAGGGAATCGGCGGCAAATGTCTAGAGCGGGAAGGTTGTCGCTTTTTGTGATATGTCGTATAATGTCGTTTCGAGATCTAATCCTCTACAAGAGGATTAGTGCCCCATCAAAGTGAGCTTGATAGACCAGATTCGGCGCCATGGGCCTGGCCACGGTATATCACAATCCCTGTGAAGGGGTACTAGCCTGTTTTAGGAGTGAACGATGCCCTCTGAGACCTCGTACCTTTCACTGATAACCCTCTTTTCAAAACTATCATCGGCTGAGCTGGATGTGATCGCAAAGCGGCTGAAGCGGCAATCCTTTGAAGCCGGTGAAGTGATATTCGAACAGGGCGAGCGAGGGGACGCCATGTTCATCATTCGCTCGGGGCGGGTCAAGATCTACAGCCAGGGCGAAGGGGGCAAAGAATTGACGCTGAATGTGTACGGAGAAGGGGACTTCTTCGGTGAATTTTCTCTTATTGACGGTGAGCCCCGTTCGGCGAGTGCAGCGGCGATTGAGAGGACCGAGGCGTTGGTCTTGCGTTATCAGGACTTGATCGCTATTTTGAGCGAGCACGCAGAGATTGCTATCAGTCTGATGCGGGGACTGGTAGCTCGTCTGCGTTATACGACTGAATATGCCGAAGATCTGGCTTTTCTCAGCGTTTATGGGCGCGTCGCCAGCAGACTGTTGGAGTTGATGGAACGACATGGCGTGCAGAGCGACGCAGGCGTGGAGATTGAGGTGCCGGTCACTGTTCCGCAATTGGCAGGACTTGCGGTTGCGCCACCCGAAATCGTCCAGCGTATTTTAGACTTCTACGAATTGGGGGAGATCCTGGAGCGGGATGGCGATCATCTGACAATACGTGACCCGGCTAAACTACGCGAGCGGGTGGAGAGATATCGACGTAAGCGATTGGCGTGAGGATGTGTTTCACGTGAAACATTGGAGAGCTTCTATTGGCGAAAATCTGTGACTACGAAGGCAGCCGCTATCGGCAGGAGTTTTGGGAAGGGCGAGGGCGCGAGTACGAGGATTGGGTTGAGCGTATTGCTCTGCGTGCCCTGCTTCCTCCAGATGGGGATACGCTGGTCGAAATCGGTGCTGGTTACGGGCGACTGGCCAGCCTCTACGCAGGCTATCGGCGTGTGGTATTGCTCGACTACGCTCGTTCGCAATTGGAAGATGCGCAGCGTTATCTCCCCCATCCCGACCGCTACACCTTCGTTGTCGCCGACGTGTATCGTTTGCCCTTTGTCGATAACCTGTTCGACGCCCTGACGATGGTGCGCGTGATGCATCACCTGGCCGACGTGCCTTGTGCGCTGGCTGAGTTGCGGCGCGTGATGCGTCCGGAAGGGGTTCTTGTCCTGGAACATGCCAGCAAACGGCATCTCAAAGCTATTGTTCGCTGGCTGTTACGCCGTCAGAAGTGGAATCCCTTCGATCCGCAGCCAATCGAATTTGTAGAACTTAACTTTGACTTTCACCCTCGCTGGGTGCGGCAGCAATTGACCGCCACTGGCTTTCGGGCTGAGACGACGCGCAGCGTGTCACACTTCCGCATCCATCTGCTCAAGAAATTGATGCCTTCCCGCTGGTTGGCAACCCTGGATGGTATGGCTCAGCCCACCGGTCAGTGGTGGCAGCTTACCCCTAGCGTCTTTGTGCGTGCCCGAGCCCGAAAACCATCCGCTGCTCCACCAGAGAACTTCTTTGCCTGTCCTATTTGTCGTAGCGCTGACCTGTTACCCCAGGCAAAAGCCCTGGTCTGTGGCGGGTGCGGCCGCCATTGGCGCACAGATGGTGGAATCTACGATTTCAAAACCCCTCTCTTGTCTCCCTAGTACCCCTTCACAGGGATTGTGATATACCGTGACCAGGCCCATGTCGCCGAATCTGGTCTATCAAGATCACTTTGCTGGGGCACTAGGTGCAAACACATAAGTCTTGATAGGCACTGGCATGGGTTTCCAGCCCAAAAAGGCCTATAGCAATGTGCAATACTTGTGTGAATGCACCTAGTACCAATACTTTTCAAATAACGACGCTGGAGTGGAGGCTTTAGCCGGAAAATACCCGCCTGAAGGCTCGACTCCGGCCTTATTTGAACGGTATTGCACCTAGTACCCTGTCAATGATGATTTGACGAGTAAGAACCAGCGCCATAGGGTCAAGATTACCCATCAATTTAGCCTTGACAGGGCACTTAGTACTAACTCACCATAAAATTGGGTCTTGTCAAAACATAGGAATTATGTTATGATAGCTGTGTCTACTTTTGCCACAAGCTGTCTTAGACAAATGCCACATATCAAACGTCAGATGCATTCGTATTAGCGCCATTTGATATTTGCGATTGTGTGGAAGGAGGCACCCCATGGACTTTTGGTCTAAGAAGCGAAGCCGGCAACTCATCGCTCTGATCCTGATGACATCTGTGCTCGCTTTGAGTGGCGTGTTGGTGGTTTATGCTGATACGACAGATATACATCCATCGATGGCTGCACTTGTTCAGGCTCCCTTGCCCGCCAGCGGGGATATGTGGGCGGGTACGACCCCCACGGCTACCGTCACCGCTACGGTTCCGTCGCCGACTCTTACGCCTACACCTATTCCTGCCACTAACGTCATCACGAACGGTGGCTTCGAGGATGGCTTTGTGGAGGGAGTAGGCGTGGGGGTCGGTTGGGGTAACTTTGCCAGCGGTGGTGTTTTCGCGGGCTGGTATGATGATACCTGGTCTAAAGTGGTATACGAAGGAGACCATGCCCAGCTCTTGGAGCTAGTAGACGCAAGTGAGCCCAACCGCTATGTGGGCATCTATCAGACTGTGAGTGTGGTACCTAACTCCGACTACGTTCTCACGTTACACGGCTTAGTTCGTTCCGACGAGGGGTCAGTTGAGGCGTCAAACTATGGCTACCGTATGCAGTATGGGATTGACTACACGGGGGGCACTAACTGGGAGTCCACAAATATCAAGTGGAGTGAACTCCCGTGGGACGAGCAGCCGCGAGAAGACCCGACCGGGCAAAACGTCTATCACATCGATACGTACACTGCCACTATCAAAACTGAAACCAGTAAGCTCACTCTTTTCATTCGGGGATGGAAGAAGTGGACTGACTCAAAAGAGGGTAATTACGACATCGACGGCGTGAGTTTGGTGGGGCCATATCACCCAGGCGTCCAGCCAACGGCGACGCCTATGCCTGGGATGCCTGAAACTGGCAACGCATTTGAGTTCCTCGACAATAGTGTGTTGGTGGTATCCAGCGCTGCGTTGCTCGTCGTCTTGGTAGGGGGCGCTGCCTGGGGATTGTCCCGGCGACGGGCTTGATGCCGATTTGAGCAGCGTATATCAAGAGGTTTCACCCCCCGGCACGCCGGGGGGTGAAACCTCTTGTCTTTCAGGCAAGCTGAAGGCCGCGAGTTAAGAACAATGAACAACTTCCTAAGCCAACTGATAGCTATTATCGAGGATCGCAAGCTCAATCCCAAAGCGGGCTCGTACACCAATATGTTATTGGACGATCCGGTCAGAGCTGCGCAGAAGGTGGGCGAGGAGGCAACTGAAGTCGTGGTGGCATCGCTGGCCCAATCGAACCAGCGGCTGGTGGCTGAGATGGCTGACCTGATATATCATAGCCTGGTGCTGCTCGCTGCCCATAACCTGTCGTGGACGGATGTGGTAGCGGAGTTAGAAAGGCGGCATAAGTGACAAGGCGTCAGGATACCCCGCACCTGCGTTTCTAGCCCATGCCAGATCGTCAACTCAGGTGGGTTTCAAGAACTGGAATCCACTTCGATAAGGAACTACCTGTCGCTGGTAATCGGTCACATACTGTCCCAGCTTGATCTCCATCTCACGCCATTGTTCGCTATCGAGGATTTGTTCCAAGACCGAGAAGCTCTCAGAAACCAGCCCAATGAGTCGCTGTGGATAGTTTCCCCAGGCAGTGTGCCAGCCCTCGACCATCACTAATCCCATACTCTGTGCCGCCGGCAAGAACTCCCCCATCATAAAGCGATAGTATACCTCTTCCTGGGCTGACTTTATATTGTAAGCGATTAGTAATTTGACCGGCATCGAACCTTCTCCGAGTTGGCCCCACGGCACATTTGAGGTACAATGGCACGGGTGGCGTATGCTACCGAGCGGACTAAGGGTCCATAAAAGAATAAGTTCCTGCACTTCCACCAGTTTGGCCAAAGAAATCCGCCTCAAATGTGGGAAGTTGTTTATTTACGGACCCTTAAAGGAGTGTTGACTATGTTCTCAGGCCAAAAAAAATGGAGCAAACACCCTGGGTTGACGGAAGTTTACGTCACATCGGGCCTCTTGCAGGCAGAGATCATCAAAGGCAAGCTAGAAACCAATGACATTCCGGTTTTGCTGGAGTATGAGAGCCTGGGCCCTGTGTTGGGACTCACCATCAACGGGTTGGGCCAGGTTCGGGTGCTGGTGCCTGAAGACAAAGCAGAGATAGCTCGTGTCTTACTCGAAGAAACAGAAGCAAACGGAGACGATGCCTCCGTCGACGAAGAGTTATAGCTATAGAATATAAGCGATAAACCAGGCTATGATCTGCTCGATAGCCTTAGCCATAAGCGACGACACAGCCAGGATCACCCCTACCATGACCGCCGCTACAGCCATGTTACCTCGCTGCAACTCTGCTAATTCGTCAATTTGGCCAGTGAGCCGATCAAATAGCCCAACGGCAAAAATAATAGCCGACAACGCCAGCACCAGCCCCACTAAAATGCTCATAGCCTGAATAAACAAAGCAAAGACGGGGTAGAATTTGGTGCCCGTGTCGGCCATCGGAGGAACCGTGAGGGCTGGCCGGAGAATCACCGCGATTCCCAGGATGATGCTCCCCAACACAACCCCCATAGCAGCATTACCCTGGCGCAGTTCGGCCCATTCATCCAGATCGCGGGTAGCTCGATTAAACAACAAAAGACCCAAATACGAGGCGACGGCGGCCAGAATCACGGCGACGACAATTTGTGCCACGCTAACCAGAAGTTGCACCATGGTTTCTCTCCTTCGGGAATCACATCGCTATTGTCTGCCAAGTGTTTTATGAGCGGAAACTGTTGCCTACTCACAAAAGCCAAATGTTACACGATTATAGCACGCCGTCTGTGCCTATGTCAACGCCGGCGGCAAACTTGGTGATTGATAGACTCTAACGCCATTCGTAAAGAATCCACCCTTTGTGGTACAATAAGTGCCAATAGCTGAAGCAAAGGGTAGCACAACAACAAGGATAGCGTTTTATCGTATTAGTTGAGAGGTGTTGAAATCACATGGATCTGTTGAATCTGCCTTTTATCTCTCGTATTCGCCGTAATCACGGATTAGAACACGCAACCATTCATGTCCTGATCCAACGAGCTCCTTATCTCTCGTTGATCGGGCGTAGTGATTGGGGAGGTTATTCTATTTACGGTCAGGTTGAAACTCAGGATGTAGAATCGGCTGCCCACGAAGCGCTGGCCCGCTTGTTGGCTGGAGAACGCGAGTTGGCAGTTCATCCGCGCTGCGGCACAGTGCTGGCGACCACCGGTATTTTGAGCGGGATGGCAGCTTTTCTCGCTCTCGGTGTAGGAAACTCTCGCTCCCGGTTTCGCTGGGCACGCTTGCCCGAGACACTCATGGCTGCCACAGCCGCTGCTATTGTCGCCCAGCCGCTGGGATTGCTTCTCCAGCAATACCTCACTACTTCTAGCGACGTTGGCAACCTGAAAATTGTCCGCGTCTATAAACAGCGCGGCGGCTCGGTTCCGCTGCATCGCGTTGAAACCCAATGAGTAGGTATGTTTTACATTTTCCACGGTCCTGACGAACTCTCACGAACCGAAGCCCTTGCCAATCTAAAGGCTCAGATGGGGGATCCCTCGCTGGCCGATCTCAATACTACCACCCTCGACGGGCAATCATTGACTCTAGGCGAGCTCCAGCAGGCATGTGACTCGCTTCCCTTCCTATCTGATCGGCGGCTGGTGGTTGTCCGCAATTACCTCACACGGCTGGGAAGATCTGGCAGAGGGAGATCAGATAGCGCGTCGCTTGACACCTTGGCTGGCTATTTGCCCACCATGCCCAGCACCGTCCGTCTCATCTTCATTGAAGACGAAACTCTTCCCAAGAGTCACCCTATCCTCAAGCTGGCAGAAAAGCACGAGGCGGGGCTGGTGTATGCCTTTGGCGGCCCGGGGCGAGGTGAATTGGCCGGCTGGATCGTGAAGCGAGTGGAGTCCAAAGGATCGGAAATTGAGCGCCCGGCGGCGGAGGCTTTGGCGATAGCTGTAGGGGATGATTTGCGGTTGCTCGACTCGGAGATTGAAAAACTTGCTATCTATGTGGGAAACGAACGCCCCATCACCACAGCCGATTTGGAGCTGTTGGTACCCTATGCTGGGGCAGCGAATGTCTTTACCATGGTCGATGCCATCGGGCGGCGCGATGGCCGAACGGCGCTGCGCTTGCTTCACAAGCTTCTCGACGAGAATGCGGCCCCGCTTTACCTGCTTAGTATGATCGTGCGGCAATTTCGAATTCTCATCCAGGTCAAAGAGTTATCGGCGCAAGGCCTGGCCACCTCGACCATCGCCAAGCAGGCCGGGCTGCACCCCTTCGTCGCCGAGAAGGCGCAGCGGCAGGCGATGAACTTCTCGATGGGACAACTCGAGGTCATCTATGCCAGACTTCTTGAAACTGACCTGGCCATCAAAACCGGCCGGATGGAGGAAGTTCTTGCCGTGGATACGCTGGTCGCTGCTCTATGTGGCTCCCGCGACTAAGTGTTAAGAAGATCTATGACGAGGAGGTTCATCCATGAAAAAAGTCGCAGTCATCGGCAGCGGGACAATGGGAAGCGGGATTGCCTACGTCACCGCGCTGGCTGGTTTCCCCACCGGCCTGTACGACGTGTCTCCCGAGCAACTCACCCAAGCCGAGGCGTATCATCGCAAGTTATTGGGCAAAGGTGTAGATAAAGGCCGGCTGACCCAGGCCGATGCTGAGGCGACCGCCGCCCGCGTCACTTATACGGGCGACCTGGCCAAGGCCCTGTCTGACACCGACCTGGTCATTGAGGCCGCGCCAGAGAACATCGATCTGAAGAAGGACCTGTTCGGCCAGTTCGAAGCGCACGTGGACGAGCGAGCCATCTTGGGCAGTAACACTAGCTCGTTGCCTATCACCGAAATTGCCACGGCAGTGCGTAAGCGAGATCGGGTAATCGGCATTCACTTCTTCAACCCGGCGCCGGTGATGCAACTCATCGAAATCATCCAGGCAGTGGAGACCAGCGCGGCGACTGTAGAGGCCGTGATCGAGTTTGCACGGCAGGTAGGCAAAGAGCCGGTAGTAGTGAAAGACTTCCCCGGCTTCGTCACCACTCGGGTGGGACTCATGCTCATCACCGAGGCCATCTTTGCCCTGCAAGAAGGGGTCGCCGACCGGGATGCACTGGACAAGGCGATGAAATTGGGTTACAACCTACCGATGGGGCCGCTGGCGCTGGCCGACCTGGTAGGCCTGGATGTGGCGCTGCACATCCTCGACGCGCTATATGCCAACTACAAAGACGACCGCTACCGCGCGCCCATCCTGCTGCGTAAAATGGTGCAGGCCGGCCACCTGGGCCGGAAGACGGGGAAGGGATTCTACGATTACTAGGTTCTGTCGACATTTCGGATTATGTCATTCTGAGCGACCAAAGGGAGCGAAGAATCTCCGTCTACAACTCTCAAATTTTGAAGAACATACACCATGTCTGTTCTGCTACGCCAGCAAAGTTGGCGCAGCAATCTCGTAGACAGCCCGTGCGTAGGCCAGCAGTTTCTCCTCGGCTTGACTATCGCCGACCAGTATGCTATAGGGCAGAATGCTGCCCTGCCAGCTCTCGGTGAACCAGCGTGCACCCGATGGCAACGGTTTGTCTACCAGCAAGTCTGCTTCAAATGGCCATGGGTTGGAGTAGAAATAAGGTTCGGGGTGGTCGGGTCCTCCCGGCGAAAAACCCAGGTTAAGTTGCGCGGGGTATCTGTCGAGCTTGCCGTTCTCGTCATATTCAACCATACGCGTCCCGAACCACTCGAACGCCAGGTCAAAACCGTGCGGCCAAAGTTGAACAGGCCCTACCTCGCCGCTTAAACTGGCCCGGTGTTTCTTGAAGATGCGATCCACGTTCACCACGGCCGTGAGAAATCTTTCAGCCATACCCGGATCGTACTGGCGCGGGTCTTCGCTTTCGAACTTCTGGCGGGCGTACTCGCCTGCGAGACCTAGCTTGGCCACGGCGCCAAGCACCTGGTCGCCGAAGCTGGAGGCTGACAGTCCTTCCCTCATACTGAACTCCCAGTCGTCGCCCCGACTGGTAGCCACGATCACCTTGTGCTGGCGTAAGTCCATCTTCAGCCAGAATGTGCCACCATCGGGCAGTTTCATATTGTCTGTGGTCAAGCCATCGGGCTGTACCTTCAGGCTGATGTGCCACCATTTGGGGTGGAACTCTGCATGGGCGCGAGGAACAACTCCCACGACCTGGCTATAAAGATGCAAAGTCTCGCGCGTGGGCTCCCAACCGGTTAGAAGCGGGAAGATTGTTTCTGATGTCATATTCTTACCTCTCAAATCTCGTCTTACAATGTACTGGCCCATAAATGGCTACGATGTCAGCCAGGGGCGGATAGCATCGGCCAGGTCGAGGATGTCTGCAATGCAGATGTCGGCCCCATCCTCGGACGACACGGTAGGTGGCGAGCCTGCGCCGACGAGCACGGTGACCATGCCCATGGCTTGGGCCGGAGCCAGGTTGTGGATGGAGTCGTCAACCAGGATACATTCTTCGGCGCGGGCGTTGAGGATTTCCAGGATGCGGCGGTACGCGTTCTGGTGGGGTTTACTGTTGAAACCGAAGTCGCGTACATCAATGATCCGCTCAAAGTGATGGCGTATGCCCAGGACGTCGAGTACTCGGCCGGCGTGCTCACGGTCGGCGTTGGTGGAGACTGCCTTGCGCAAGGGGATGCGGTCCAGCATGGCGTCCAGGTCCGGGTTAGGCCGAATGTATTGTTCCAGCGGCAAGTTGTGGACAAAGCCCAGATAATCCTCTGGGTCGATCCCATAGTGCAGGATGAGCCCGCGCATCGTGGTCCCATACTCCCAGTAGTATTGGCGCTTCAGCCCTTCTGCGTCGTCAGGGGATACATCGAGGCGCTCGCTGATGTAACGGACGATGAGACGCCCCACGGCTTGCATCACGCCCGAGTTAGGTGGGTAAAGGGTGTTGTCCAGGTCACATAGCAGAAAGCGAAGGGGCGGCTTGTCAGTCACTGGGTAAACTCGGTCAGGATGTCGCGCAGCAGCGTGGTCGCGACGTTGCCACCAGAGAGGACGCAGACGACCGTCTGGCCAGTCACGTCGAGTCCCCTGCTCAGAAGTGGCGCAATAACGATGGCCCCCGATGCCTCGACCACCAATTGCTCTCGGTCCAGCAGGGTGAAGATAGCCCGGCGCAGGTCGGCTTCGCTCACCAGCAACACCTGGTCGATGAGCGTGCAGGCGATATAGAAGGGGAGGGCGCCAAAGCCGCCGGCCAGACCGTCAGCGATGGTTGGCTCATGATCGTACGGGTCGTAGGGAATGCCGTCGCGCAGACTGAGGAATGCGGCGGGGCTGGCTTCTGGCTGCAAGCCGATCACCCGGCAGGCGGGATTCATGGCTTTGGCGGCGGTGGCCACTCCGGCCACCATCCCCCCTCCGCCGATGGGAACCAGGAACAAATCTGTCTGCGGCAGCTCAGTCAAAATCTCCAGGCCGATGGTCCCCTGCCCGGCGATGACGTCCACATCGTCATAGGCTGCTACGTAGGTGGCCCCCGTCTTGCGAGCGAAGGCCTCGGCTGCCTGGTGGGCTGCTTCGTAGGTGTCACCCTCCAGATGGATGGCCACGTCAAAGTAGCGTAGCTTGTCCACTTTGGCGCGGGGGGCGTTGGCCTGCACAAAGATATCAGCCGAGGCATCTCCCCAGGACTGAACAGCGTAAGCCACTCCCAGCGCATGATTGCCCGCCGAGGCAGTGACCAGGCCGCGCGCTTTTTCTTCGGGGGTGAGCAGCCCGACTTTATTCAGCGCGCCACGCACCTTAAAGGAGCCGGTCGGCTGACGACACTCCAGCTTGAGCCAGACGTCGGCATCTGCCTGGGCGCTGAGATAGGCGCTGCGCACCAAGGGTGTGCGCCGGATAAAGGGGGCGAGGCGCTGCTGCGCCTCCAAGATAGCTTGCAGTCCGAGGGTTGTGCGGGGCATAAGGACCTCCATTGGAAGTGAAGTACTCTGGACGGCATAGGGGCGAACTCCACCTAAAACCTACCAAATGTTTTACCTGATATTCCTATGTAGTTATACTGAAATCAAGTGAATTGTCAAGGCCATCTTTGACGGGGGTGTGTTCAGATTTTGGGGCGAACCCTCCCGGAGCGACCCCCCCACGGGGCAGGCTTTGACTGAACAAAACGTTAGTGGTATAGCTCGGAGAATGACTCAACAACCTTCACTCCGCAAGACTCTAATCTCTCCCGATCCTGATGACCACTATATACGAGCCGACAATCAGCGCCGATTGCTTGTGCCACCGCATAATCGTGAATCGTATCCCCAATCAAGATCACTTCTCTTAAGTCCAGATTAACTTCTGATGCCCACCTTTGGCCTATTTCCACTTTGCCAAGCGCGTGGTGGTTGTCCACCCCATGAACGGCAATAAACAAATCTCTTATGTCAAATTGATCCACAGCCTCTTCCAAGTAATCTTGCTTGCTCGCGGAAAGTATTGACTGGGTAACGCCCCTTTGAAGGTTACTTCTTAACGTATGTAGCGCACCGGGCCTGAGATCACACTCAGTCTTGCGTCTTTCATATTCCAGGATGAATTCTGTGCTGACGCTTGAAAATGGTTCGATTGAGAAATCCAGCCCAAGTTTCTGGTAGTAATCGATCAAAGGAAAGCCAAACGTTTTCTCATAAAGCTCTGGCGTTATGGATGGCAGCTTTCTCTTGCGTAGAATCTGGTTAATGATTTCGACACACAACCAGGCATCATCGAACAGCGTTCCATTCCAATCCCAAATGATGTGCTTGTACTCAAAGTTGCTCATCAGTACACTCTCTCCATACTTTATCTAAAAAAGGCGCTTTGCACTATAAGGCAAATGACCGCTTAAGTCAACCAGCAGATTCTGTCAATTCAGGTTGCAACTTCCGCATAAATCCAGTAAGATTGTGTGGTCAGTGATCACTGACCACTGATCACTGACCACTGATCACTGACCACTGACCACAGTAGTTGGTATCGCGAGGTGACCTATGTCCCTTCAAATCGGTATTGTAGGCTTGCCCAATGCGGGCAAAAGCACCCTGTTTAACGCTCTCACTCAGGCCAACGTCGCCGTAGCCAGCTATCCCTTCACCACCATCGAGCCTCACGTGGGGGTGGCTGAGGTGCCCGACCCGCGTCTGGATGCTATCGCCAAACTGATCAAGCCTGATAAAGTGGTCCCTACAATCATTCAATTTGTGGACATTGCCGGCCTGGTAAAGGGAGCGCATCGAGGTGAAGGATTAGGCAACCAGTTTCTGGCGCATATCCGCGAGGTGGATGCCATCGCGCTGGTGCTGCGCTGTTTTGAAAATCCGGACGTGGCCCACGTGTCGGCTGAATTGGATCCAATTGAAGACCTGGCGGTGCTTGACCTGGAGCTATCGCTGGCAGACATGGGTACGGTCGAGCGGCGCATCGAACGGGCACGGAGCGCAGCCAAAGGGCGCCCCAAGGACTTTGAGTGGGAGCTTGCCAGTCTGGACTCACTCAGAGAGCATCTGGCCCGAGGCCAGCCGGCCCGCACCTTTATTGGGGCTAGGAGTGATGCCGACGGCCGGGTCCGAGCTCTTTTGGCCGAACTTTTCCTGTTGACGAATAAGCCGCGCCTCTTCGTGGCCAACGTGGGCGAGGATGCACTGCCTGAAGGCGGCCTACTAGCGGCGCAGGTAGTTCAAGCTGCGACTCAGGAGGGGAGCCAGGCGGTTATCCTTTGCGCCGACTGCGAGGCGGCCCTGATTGAGTGGCCCCCGGACGAGGCGGCTGCTTATCGAGCAGAATTGGGATTGAGCCAATCCGGCCTGGAGCGACTGGTACAAGCCAGCTATCGCTTGTTAGGCCTGATTACTTTTTTCACCGTGACGGGTGGTGAGGTCGTCCGCGCTTGGACCCTGCGTCAGGGCGAGACTGCCTGGCATGCGGCTGGCCAGGTTCACACCGACATGCAGCGTGGTTTCATCCGTGCCGACGTGGTGCGACACACCGATCTGTTGGCTGCCGGCTCTATGCCCGCTGCCCGTGAGGCGGGACGACTGCGCTCAGAAGGACGAGACTACGTAGTGCAAGATGGTGATGTAATTCACTTTCACTTTTCGGCCTGAGTTTGCGTGAACAGCCTCTTTATGATATAGTACGTTCCTGCCAGACGGGGGCCAGCCGCCGTTGACCCTCGTTCTTTCTGCTCCCGGCGTAGACCGGGGGCAATCCCGTAGAAAGGAGGTTTTTGGCATGAGGAGTTATGAACTTGGATTCATCCTCCACCCCGACGTGGAGCAAACAGACGTCACCCAAGCTGTCGACAAAGTAGGCCAGTATATAACGGCTGGCGGCGGCGAAGTGACGTCTGTTGATGTCTGGGGACGACGTGCCTTGGCTTACCCTATTCGTAAGCGGCAAGAAGGCACGTACGTTTTCCTTCAGGCGCAGATTGATCCCCAAGCTGTCGGGGACTTGGAGCGAAATCTCAAGCTGGATGAGGTAGTGCTTCGTTATCTCCTGCTCCGCTTGGAAGACTAGCGTCTGTACTAATTGAGGAGGATGCGCGCGGCTGTGCCCTGGTGTCGACCGGTGGCAATGCCGGACCCCAGGCAGTACCCCTGGATAGAAACATGATGGAGGGATAGAAGAGATGACACGGGGATTGAACAAGGTGATGATCATCGGTAACCTTGGTCGCGATCCAGAAATGCGATACACTCCGAGTGGTAAACCAGTCACGTCGTTTAGTCTGGCCTGTGGTCGTAGTTGGATCTCATCTGATGGTGAGCGGCGTGAAGAGACAGAGTGGTTCAACGTGGTTGCGTGGGGGAATCTGGCGGAGATTTGTAACCAGCATCTCTCCAAAGGGCAGCAAGTATATGTCGAGGGTCGGCTCCAAACCCGGAGTTGGGAGGACAATAACGGGCAACGACACTTTCGAACCGAGGTCGTGGCCAACGAGATGATTATCCTCGGCAATCGTGCTGGATATGCTGCCAACTCGGGCAACAGTGATTACGTTTCTTTTGACGAAAGTAGTTTTTGAGACCGGTAAGGTGACAAGCTGGCCTTGTCGGAGAAAACACGATCCCTAGCCCTGACTCAGATGGGGCAAGTACCACCATATATTGGAGGCATTTATGGCAGACGAAGAAACCTTTGATGAAGAAGAGGAAGAGGAAGGGGAAGAAGAAGAAGAGGAAGAAGAAAAGGCATCGCCCCCTCCACGTCGCCGGCAGGAGAGAGCGCCCGCAAGAGGTGCTGGCCGGCGGGGTCCCGGGGCCAGACGGTATCGGCCTCGGCGTAAAGTGTGCTCTTTTTGTGTGGACAAGGTGAAGGTCATTGAATACAAGGACGTGGACACACTCCGACGGTTTGTTGATCACCATGGGAAGATCGTGCCCCGGCGCAAGACGGGAACCTGTGCCAAGCATCAGCGACGGCTGACGGTGGCGATAAAGCGAGCACGCCACCTGGCGTTGTTGCCCTTTACCGCCGGCCGAATGCCCTACAATGAGCGATAACTCCCAGCCGAAAACCTCACCTGGAGCGGTAAGACAGGTTATGTGCTGGTTCAAGCGAGCATAGTTGAGGTATGGCGTGGGAGCAGCAGGTATCCCAGGTGACTGGAAAAACCGCTGAGCAGAGTTGGCGGCCTATTCTGGCCGCCTATCTGCTATAGTTCAGGAGAAATGATGGCTAAAGGTATCAAGCAAAATAAGGAACCGACTAAAAAGCAAATTGCGCGCTCACGCCGCGATAAACAACAGCAGAAAAGGATCCTCATCGGCCTCGGGGCGGTGGCAGTGTTGATTCTCGGTATTGTACTGACAGGATTATCTGACCAGCTTATCATCCAGCCTGCCCGCCCGGTCGCTGTCGTGAACGGCGTGCGGATTAGAACTGATGAGTACCAAAGCCGGGTTCTTTACGATCGTTTTGTGTTGGACAGGTTTCTACAAAACCTGCAAGCACAGCTTGCTCTACTCGATCCGAATGACCCGACTAACCAGTTTGTAATACAATACTATCAGCAAATTGGCAATCAGGCTCAGCAACAGCGACTATCAGTCGATCGGCGGGCCGTAGACGAGTTGGTAGAAGAGGAACTGGTGCGTCAAAAAGCCGCCGAGTTGGGGCTAACTGTCAGCGAAGATGAGCTTAACGAAGCGATACGAGTTCGTATAGCTGCTATGGCGGGCTATGTAACCGACTCGCAGGCGACAGCCGCGGCCAGTACAGCGGCAGCGGCTACTGCTACTGCAGAGACTTTTACGCCTACGCCCGAGCCGACTTCAACTCCCACCTTGACGGCGACGCAAGTTACGACGGGCACGCCGACCGTCACTCCCGAAATTCCTACCCCGGCTCCTACCCCTACTCGTCACGTCATCACCGATGACGAGTTTAAACAAGATTATGCCAAATATCTGAGCCTCTTGAAGGAGCAAACTGGCGTTACCGAAGCCGAATATCGTCGGACTGTGCAGGCGGAATTGTTGGTCAACAAAGTCTCCCAGTATTTTGCCGACCAGGTACCGACCGATGCGGAGCAGGTCAACGTCAGTCACATTCAGTTAGATACGGAAGGAAAGGCCCAGGCGGCGGAGAATCGGTTGGATGCTGGTGAAGATTTTGCTGTCGTCGCGTCTGAAGTCTCCTCCGATACGCTTACGGCAGCGAATGGCGGCGAACTTGGCTGGTTCCCAAAGGGCGATTTGGCGCCACAATTTGGCACGGCGGTTGAAGATGCTGCTTTTTCACTGAGTCCCGGTGAGTATAGCCAGCCAATCACCTCGACACTGGGTTGGCAAATCATCAAAGTGAACGAGCGCGGTGTGCACCCATTGAGCGAATATCAACTTCAAGCCCAACAACAAAAGGCATATTCCGATTGGCTGCAGGAGGCAAAGAGCGCGCCAGGAGTAGAGATCCTTTGGAAGCCGGAAATGGCTCCCCCCGATCCATTGCTTGAGCAATCAACGAATTTGCCAGCAGGAGGAGCCCCCTCCGGTGGTACTCCACAACCATAGGGGACAGTAGGACAGTAGACGGTAAACGGTCGAGTCGCTCGCCGTTTACCGTCTACTTCTATCTTGTCTGGCGGCGGGCTTCAAGCACGTTGGGTAAGCGCTCGATGCGAGCCAGCACGCGGCTAAGCTGGTCTATATCGGCGATTTCCAACGTGACCACCATAGTAGCCATATGATCTTTCTTGCGGGTCATCACGTTGGCCGCACTCAAGTTGATCGCTTCATCGGCGACAACCGAGGCGATGTCGCGCAGTAGGCCTTGCCGGTCGTAGGCTTCAACTCGCACGTCGACCGGATAGGTCTCGGTGATCTCCGGCCCCCAATCTACCTCAATCAGGCGTTCCCGGTCGTTCGTCCGCAAGATGTTGGGGCAATCCTGACGATGGATAGTAACTCCTCGGCCCCGGGTGATATAGCCCACAATCGCGTCGCCGGGCAAGGGGTTGCAGCAGTGAGCCAAGTTGGTGAGCAAGTCGCCCACACCACGAACCCGGATGCCGGTCGTCGGGGCAATCGGCGTGACGCGGACGGCGGGAATTTCCAGGGTTTCTTCTTCCGGTTGCACCAATTCCAGGGCGCGCCCGGCAATTTGGTGCGCATTGATGTCCCCGCCCCCAATTGCCGCCATTAAATCGTCTACTTTGTCAAAATTGAATTTTCTGGCGATTTGGTCGAACGGCGTTTCGTCCAGCCCCAGTCGCTTAAGTTCTCGCTCCAATACCTCGCGGCCCTGGACGATATTCTCATCCCGGTTCTGACGCTTAAACCATTGCCGAATTTTGCTGCGTGCCCGTGAAGTCTTGACATAGCCCAAATGCGGGTTCAGCCAATCCCGGCTGGGCCCCCCCCGCTTGGCGGTAAGAATCTCCACCTGGTCGCCATTTCGCAGTTGATAATCCAGCCCGACCAGCTTGCCATCGACTTTGGCCCCCCGGCAGCGATGGCCGACTTCTGTGTGGATGTGGTAGGCGAAGTCGATAGGAGTGGAACCGGTGGGTAGATCAATGATGTCACCTCGGGGTGTAAATGTATAAACGCGATCTTGGAAAACGTCAGTCTTAAGCGAGTCGATGAACTCGCGGGCATCGGTCACTTCCTGCCGCCACTCCATTAACTGCCGTAGCCAGGCGATTTTGTTGTCAAAGACCGGGTCTTGCTTATGGCCTTCTTTGTAGCGCCAATGCGCGGCGATGCCCAGTTCAGCCGTGTAGTGCATCTCGTAGGTACGGATTTGCACTTCCAACGGCCTCCCTTCCGGCCCCACGACCGCTGTGTGCAGGGAACGATACATATTGTCTTTGGGGGTAGCGATGTAGTCGTCGAATTCGCCTGGGATAGGGCGCCACAGGCTGTGAATCGCGCCCAAAGCTGTGTAGCAATCACGGACGCTCTCTACCAGAACTCTCACCCCGCGCACGTCATAAATCTGGTCGAAGTCCACCCCTTTGCGCTTCATTTTGCGGTAAATACTGTAAATGTGTTTAGGGCGCCCAGAGACATCGGCCCTGATGCCAGCTTTGCTGAGTTCCTCTCGCACCCGATTGACAATTTCGGTGATGTAGCGTTCCCGGTCGGGGCGGCGTTCGTCAATCAGTGTGGCGATTTCTTTGTAGGTCTCGGGTTCCAGGTGACGCAGCGAAAGGTCTTCCAGTTCCCATTTCATCTGCCAGATACCCAGACGGTTGGCTAAAGGTGCAAATATCTCCAGCGTTTCTCGCGCAATACGCCTGCGTTTGTATTCCGGCAGCGAACTAAGGGTGCGCATGTTGTGAAGCCGGTCGGCTAGCTTGATGAGCACTACGCGCACATCGTCTACCATGGCCAGGAACATCTTGCGTAAGCTTTCGGCCTTGGTATCTTCCTTGATGTTGCGCTCACTCATACCGCTCAACTGGTCAATTTGCCCCAGCTTGGTAACCCCATCCACTAACTTAGCGATTTCACCTCCAAATTCTCCTTCCAGTTCTTCGTAGGTGACAGGAGTGTCTTCCATCGTGTCGTGCATCAAAGCAGCGGCCAATGTAGCCGTGTCGAGATGCAGTTCTGCCAGCATTTGAGCGACTGCCAGGCAATGCTGAATGTAAGGCTCGCCGGATGCGCGTTTTTGATTGGCGTGAGCATGGCTCGCCGTCTCAAATGCGCGACGAAGCAACTCTCGCTCTGCCTCAGAACGGCCGTTTTCCAGACTGACCAGCCAGGATTCAAAATCCATAACTTTGTAAGCGTTCTTCATAGTGTCTACCCACACGGATAGAATCGATACAAAGATTCATTGTTACTACTCAGGCCAGATAACCCTTGCGAAGGTTTGGTGAGAATTTTCAGAGCGAAAATGCCTTGGCCTACCGAAAATTGCCCGGTTAGCAAAGTTATGCGCAACCTTCGCAAGGATATCTGAGTAGTTACGATTCATCCTCAGTATAATCCTGTCGTGCGATTTTTGCAATGAATATCTGGCGGAGAATTCTTCTGTGAGGGGAACACAACTTTGGCGCATAGAGAGGGCGCATCCTGAAGGATAGCCTCAAGTTTTATCCAGGAAAATGAGGTGATGGCTTAAAAGCGCTGTAAGTCTTCCCAATGGGGAATTTCTGGGGGTTGGCCAGCGCCAGTCACATCACCGTGCACTGGGCTATTGGATATGTGGGTGATGCTGATAGTAATGTTGTCGTCGCCACCGCGCTCGTTGGCCAGAGATACCAGCCGTTGGGCGGCTTCGGACGGGGAATGGGCACAGGCGATGTCAGCCAACTCCCGGTCGCTTACGTGACGAAGTAGCCCGTCACTACACAGAATCAGGATGTCATGTGGTGCGAGTTGACGGGAGAAAATATCTACTTGTACCGTTTCGTGCGCGCCGATGCTGCGCAAAATGACGTTGCGGTAAGGATGAGTTTCGGCTTGTTCAGCGGTGATAGAGCCATCGCTGATTAACTCGGCCACCAGGCTATGGTCCTCGGTGATCTGCTCGATGCTTTCGCCCCGGACGATGTAGGCGCGACTATCGCCGACATTGGCTACAGTTAATTGGTCGCCATGAATGACGGCAGCGACCACAGTGGTGGCCATCTCTCGATGATCAGTGCGGTTGAGGTTTTGGGCAAAGATATCGGCGTTGGCTCCTTCGATGGCGCGTCGTAAATGGGTGGCAAGGTCGTCATCAGAACTTTGATAGTAACTGTGGATAATTTTTTTGACGGTGTATTGACTGGCGATCTCGCCCGCAGCAGCTCCGCCCACCCCATCAGCCAGGACGTACAACCGACCTCGGGTCTCCAAGTCGACGATTTGACCCGGTTCGTAAAACCCAACGTAGTCTTCGTTATGCCGTCGCTTCTGACCCACGTCGGACAATTGACTAGACTCGACCATCCATTCGGGCATCGTCCGCTCCTTCAACTGCTGCGGCATAGTTTCCGGTGATACTATAGATAAGAATAGCACAATTTCTGTGGAATTTCAACCAGGTTATAGACTTTGATACAGCAGTGCCGGGTTTGGCTCTCGCTCAACTTCCTCGATGTTGATCACCCCAAGTTTGCCCCGTTGGTAGAGGTATTCTACATGGGCGCCGGTTTCCAGCAGTGCCAGCAACACCTGATAGCCGACCCGCTCGTGGAATAGCTCGCGGGAGATGTGCTTTACCGTTTTTGGCTCGCGACAGATATCGAGCATCTGGTTTAGCCTTTCGTGGTGAAAAGCTTGGATCTCGTCAATGCGGGCCGGGAGGTCTGGTATTTCGTCTTCGTGGCCACCCAACCCCAGTCGAATGTCAGGAATAGACTGAATTTTCCGCAACGACTCCAGGTAATGTCCCAGACCGGTGTAGCGGGTGATGAATTCTGGAGATTGGAGCGGGGTGATATGCGAGAGGACATGGTCGGCAGTGAAGAGGACATCATCCAATTGTAGGCAAACCTGACCCGGGCAGTGCCCAGGCGTGTGGTAGACACGGAATCGCCCGTCGAGGGGCATAACTTCGTCGAGGGTGAAATCCACGCTGGCGGATTGGAATATATCTTTGGACCACTTGTTCATTTCCACCAGACCTTTGATACTGCTCGGCGACAGGCCGGCCCGCTCCAGGAAGATTTGCAGGTCCTTGGATATGATGATCTGCCGCTCCTCAAAATTACGCAAGACGCGGGCATCTAGCTCGTGAATGCCGACCTGGGCTCTCGACTGTTCGAGCACGAAGTTCAGCCCGCCAAAGTGATCTATGTGTCCGTGAGTGATCATCAGCCGGCGCACATCAGCGAGGGTCACAGCCTCGCCAAAGTGGTCGCGCAGCCCGGCAAAGCAGGCCAGCAAGTCATTGTTGGCATTGGCCCAGCCGGACCCGGCATCAATCAGAGTTGGCAGGTCATCCAGCACCAAGTAACAGTTGGTAACGTGACCAGGGAACGATGTGACCGGCAGCCTGTAAATAGTTGCTCCGCCAGCACTAACGAAGCGTTTAATCTCACGGTTGTTCTTCATTATCCTAAATTCTGACTTCAGCAGAAGTATGGGCTTTGTTCTGTTGGAGCGAAAAGCCCCCGCTTACCAAACGCGGCAGATGAAGCCTTTGAGATATTGTGATTCGGGGAAGGTGAGCAAAACGGGGTGATCCGCTCCCTGCCCCAGCCGCTCGACGATGTGTACATCCCGTTTAGCGTCTACTGCTGCCTCAAACAAGACTTTTTGGAAAAGGTCAGTGTTGATGGCACCAGAACATGAGAAGGTGATGAGGTACCCACCCGGACGTAACAGTTTCATTCCCAGGAGATTAATGTCTTTATAGCCGCGCATGGCCCCTTCGACTTGTGTTTTGCTGGGCGCAAACTTGGGGGGATCGAGAACAATCGCATCGAAGTGCCATCCATAATCCCGATAGGTTCGGAGCAGTTCAAAAGCATCGGCCGCGGCATAAACGTCCTCACGCCCGCCAAACCCATTTCGACGCATATTGCGCTCAGCCAACTTCAACGCGTCTTCGGAGGTGTCCACGTTGATGATACGTGTTGCGCCACCGGCGACCGCGTATACCGCGAAGGCACCGGTGTAGGCAAAAGCGTTCAATACTTCAGCGCCCCTAAAGTAGGGGCTGGCAATCTTGCGATTGTCACGCTGATCCAGGTAGAACCCGGTTTTATGTCCCATCTTGATATCAACCAGGAAGCGGAAGCCATGCTCAGCAATCTCTACCAAATCGGGGGGCACTTCGCCCCAAATGGGACCGGCAACTGGGATCGATCCCTCCTTTTCACGCACTGCATCATCGCTGCGATTGAAGATACCTTGAGGCGCGGTCAGATCGGCCAGGTGGTCAATGATGGTGTTTTTGTGCCGTTCCACCGCTAGCGAGAGGAATTGAACTACCAACCACGGTCCGTAGCGATCCACTATAAGGCCGGGTAGACCATCGGCCTCGGCGTGAACGAGGCGATAGGCATCGATCAGTGGCGTTGCAGCCAGTGACTCACGCGCGTTGATGGCGCGTTCCAGTCGCCCTCGCCAGAATCCTTCGCCAATGCGCACATCCTGATCCCAGGTGAGAATGCGAACTACGATTTGAGAACGCTGGTTGATGATCCCCCGGGCGATAAAACGCGCCCGGCTATCCCATACATCCACTACGTCACCGTCGGCAGGGTTGCCTTCGATGCGATCAACGGCTCCTGAGAAGATCCATGGATGACGGTTGTGCACCGATTTTTCTCTACCCTTTTTTAGGATCACCTGCGCTGTAATCATTGTTCGATCCTACGCCCCTTTTCTTATTTGGGATGCTTCACTACGATAACAAACCTTGGGCAAAATGTCAAGGACACTGCCGCCCAGGTTTGCCCCAATAAGAGTCAAGACCCTCGAGCGTTCAAAAATCCCGGTGGTCTTGACTGAAAACCGGTATGCACTCGTCCGTCGTCCCTTCCGCTGTTCACATGACTCATTGCCCCTGGTAGAGCTGGATGTTGCGTTCGTGCTCTTCCAACGTCTCGGCGAAGACGTGCGACCCATCGCCACGCGCCACAAAATAGAGATATGGGGTCTGTGCTGGCTGCAATACCGCCAGTATCGAATCGGCACCGGGGTTGCAAATCGGGCCAGGGGGGAGACCAGGGTAGAGGTAGGTGTTGTATGGGGAATTTACACTCTGATACTCTTCGAGGGTGACGGGTGTCTTCCACCATTGGCCTGTTTCGGGCTGGTAGCCCATTGCATATTGAACAGTAGGGTCAGCATTCAAATACATGTCTTGCTGGATGCGATTAAGATACACGCTGGCAATTGTCGCGCGCTCTTCGGGTATCACTGCCTCGCGCTCCACGATGGAGGCCACCGTCAGCACTTCGTAAAAGGTGAACCCCTCGCCTGAGGCCATCGCCTCCCAGCCAATGGGGAGCCGCGTTTGCATATTGTCCAGCATCCGGGTCAGCAGATCTTCGGAGGTGGCCTGGGCGGGCAGGCGATAGGTGTCAGGGAAGAGGTAGCCCTCAAAGCCGGCGCCAGCCGGGCGGGCGGCCAGCAGCGGGTGGTCAATCGTCACCCCTTGCCGCACCGCCGCCAGGAAGACGCTGCCGTCCATAATGTTTTCAGCGGTGAGGAGGTCAGCCACCTGTTCCGCGCGCCAACCTTCGGGGATGGTGATAGTCACTTCTTGCAAGCGGCTGTGCTGTAACGCCTCTGCAATTTCGCGCATCGTCATATTGCGCCGCAATTGATACTCACCTGCCTCCAGAGACGCATCGAGGCCGTTATATTGGAGAAAACGACGGAAAAGTGTCGCATCCGTGATGAGACCCAAGTCTTGCAAGCGACCCGCAATGCTCACTGCCGTCTCGCCCCCTTCGACGACGAAGGTAATGGGCGAAGGATTGTCAGTGGGGGGGGTGTTTATCTCGTCGGCGCGCGATTGCAGATACAGCCTCAGCACCCAATCTTCCGCCCCCTGGGGCTCACGAGCGGCTGGCACGTCGTTAAGGGCAATGGTCGTGCCTCCTTGTCCCTGGGTTCGGAAGTACCAAATGCCCCCGCCCACGATGACAACCATCGCCGCCAGTGCGATCAGGAAGACGAGGAGTCGAAAAACGAAGCGTAGTACTCTCAGCAAAGTGTACATAGCCCACCTTCCTGTGGCCAATCGGCATAGCTCCTATCTCTGGCTTTCAACCTTTACCCCGACCTCATCTTCGCTGGCTATCGAGATAATCCTGTAAGATAACGGCGGCAGCGGCGGCGTCAATAGGCACCCGGCGCTTGCGCCCACTTTCGGTCAACAGCGCATCGGCAGTGACGGTAGAATAGCGTTCATCGTGCAATTCCACCGGAACATCTAACCTCTGGGCCAGTGCCTGGGCATAACGGGACACACGCCGTGCCTGAGGTCCTACCTCTCCATTCAGTGACAGCGGCAATCCCACCACTACCCGCTCGACTTCCAATTCGATCACCAGACGGGCCACCGCTGCAAAATCCTCGGCTTTTGAGCGGCGGTGGATGACAGAGTGGGGAGTGGCCAGCGTGCCGGTTGGATCACTGATCGCCACTCCAACCCGGCGCTCCCCCACGTCAAGCGCGATCACTCGACCTGGGGACTGGCGGTTGCGGATTTGAGATTTGTCTCTGGACATTGAAATCGGATACGTTATTCCTGGATGTCCACCACAATACGAAAGGGGAACCAGGGCAGACGTCCCAGCCAATCGGGCTCCACGGCAACCATCGGCTCGCCTGACAGAGGGAGTCGCTGGCGCAAAAGTTGACGTGCTTTCTCGATGGGCATGCCGCGCACGTCACTGGCCACTTGGTGGCCGTCAATCTGCGCCACGGCGAGCCCGCTGGCATGCATCTGAAAGCTGACCGCTCGATTTTCTACCCCAACCACCTGACCAGCTACGAATCCCAGGCTAAGTGGGTCCAGTTGGTAGTTGGGAGGCACTTGCGCTTGCAGTGCAGCCAGAGCTAGTTGGTTGGCGTTTTGCCCGCCGATGGCTGTGCCACGTACCACGGCCCGCATCTCTAACGCTAACTGATCTGTCACTTCGCCGTCCAGGCTTGGGTCATAGACAGCATCCAACGGAATGACGATGAGCGACTCAGGGGGAATAAATTCCTGCTCGCCCAGGTCCTCCAGTAAACGGCTATATCCTTCCTGTTGAATCTGCTGCAAGACAATCGCTTGCAGGCGATCCTTATCGGCGCGGGTGACGATGCCAGCCGGGGCCATTGTACCACCATCTGTCGGCCCCTCGTTTATGACGGTCACCTCGCGTGCCAGCACCGGGTCGGTGATGCGATTGATCTGGCCGGCAGCCACGTTGCCAATCGGACCGGGGTCAACAGCAATCACTTGGGTTTGGGTGATGGCGTTAAAAGCCGCCGGGACGGTGGCAGTTTGTACAGTGAGAAAGCGCACCGTCGTGCCACTGGACGTACTGAGGGTGGTACTGGCTGGGACGGTAATTTCTACATCGGTCCGATTGGCAAATGTGACGGTCCCTCGTGCCTTGTCGGCTGGCATGTCTTGGGTGGTCGCTGGAGGAATGCGGCCTACGTTACGTATCTCTACCTGAACTAGCCGTGCTGGGATGTCGAGAGAAGTATAGTCAATGCGCTCGGCTTCCGGGTTGGCGCGAATGAGCAGGTCGGCATTGATAGGCATGGTGGCTGGCGACAGTTGTATACGCCCTTCGGGATAGATGAGTAACACCCCTGTCCCCATCATACCCGCCACCAACAGGGCGAGAATGAGAAAACCCAGGGCCCGCAGCGGTCTGGCATCCCGCCGGCTAGGTCGAGGTCGAAAGTGCGGCAAGCGTTTGGGACGAGGCACGTCTTTCAGCGGACGCTCTGGCAGGTCAAGACTCTCTGCCTCCGCATCCTCTTCGGCCGTCGTTACCGGGCCATAGGGTGTTGGCAGTTCGGCCTCCACTCCGTCATCAGAGAGCCAGTGCAAGCGCTGCGCCCGCTCCACGGAACCGAAGGTAACCAGGTTAGCTTCGCGGCTCAATTCGATGATCTTGGGGTCTTTGGTGACCAAGGCTACCTTGAGCGAATAGTTACGCGCGTGCCGGGCCAGCAGTTTTAGATTGACCAGGCTGCGCAATACGAAATTCTTTGGGGGTACCACCAACAAGACCCGATCCGCCTGTGCCCATTCTAGCCGGTCCCGAATAACAGGGATGTCGTCATCAGCTTCCAGGTAGATAATTTGTTCCATAGTTTAAGATGTGTCACTCCAGACAGGTTGTCAGGCTTATTGCCGGAGCCAGCAAATCACGGACAGGATGTGGAGGAACGTCGAGCAAGACAGGTCGGCCCGCTGCCCGGACACCGAGTCTCAAACCCAATGATTCAATCTCCAGCGACCGGCGAAAGTTGAGAGCCGGGGTAGCCTCCAATGAGATCAAAACTCGCGGCAGGTCGGGGAGCAGACTTCCCCCTCCGGTGAGGTAGATGTGAGCCGGCAGCGCGTCATCCTGATCGGACAGCCTGGAGGTCCCCACATCAAAATCGGTGAGAACCGGGCGGCGGGCTACCGCATTCCCTGCCATTTGACGCAACGCAGCCACTAATGTCTCCAACCAAGCCGTTGCCGGTGTGACCAGTGACCGGGCAACCAGGTCTTCGTCTGCCGCCGACAGGGCATGGTCAGTATAGGCTCGCTTCAAGGCTTCTGCCTCTTCCGGGGAACAGCGAAAGGCCTCGGCGAGGCTTCGGGTAAAGAACTCTCCCCCTTGAGACCACCAAAAGGTCGAAAACAGCGCATCGTGCTGAATAAGGTTCAGACTCGTCCCCTGCTTGCCAACATTGATCACAATCGCCTCACGTTTGGGCACGATGCTTGCCAGCGATTGGGGAGTCGCCACTACGTTGACTAGCGCCAGCTCCAATCGCTCGGCAACCGCCTCGGTGGCCCGCAGTACCGATGGCCACACTGCCACTCCGAAGGCAGATAGCGTCAATTCTCGTCCCTTCAACCCGACCGGGTCGGTAACGTGGTGACCGTCCACCGTGATAGCGCCTGGGGTGAGTGCCAGTGGCTTCCAGGTGACGCTGTCGTTGCCCAGCAGTGGCAACCGCTCGCGCGCCAGCCGTTCCACCCGTTCCCACGCTCCCTTTAATTCCCGCGTGGCGATGGGCACGGCCACGTCGGAGCGAGTTTGCCGCACAGTAAAACACTCACCGCGGGTGAGCCGGGCCGGGATACAAAATAGAGCTTCGTCAGGAACAACTTTGTCCTGTCCAGCCGTTTCGGTCTGATCTTCGGCCGCTACCAGCGCTTCATCAGCGATGGCTGCCAATGTGACCACGTCGGCACGCCCGCCGCTCAAGTCGCGTCCCTCCGCCGGGGCAAAACCGTAGCCCAATATCCGCACGCCGGCCTTCTCCCGTCGCACCACCACCGCTTTCACCGTGTCGGTGCCGAAGTCAACCAGGCTGAAGTGTGTGGGCCGTACCCCGGTCGAACGGGACCGCAGATGGACTACCATGTCGAGCAGAGTTCGCATTGCCCTTTATTTTACCCGCCTGGGGCGATTAAGCAAAAACATGGCCCCGGCACAAGACCTGGGGCCAAGAATTTCAAGAGACACTGAAGCCCCTGCGAAAGGCAGGGGCTTGTTGATGAGAGAAGAGAGGGCAGACTTATCTTATGGTGCCCAATCGACGCTCTCCTCAAGCCAGCCAAACGAGTCTTGCACGTCGATCTGGACTTTCCCATCTATGGAGCCACCTAACTCAAAGAGAAGATGCTGACTTCCGCCATTGGCGTCCATAGCCCACATAGCCCACTCGCCACTCCGATCAGAGACGAAGGCGATCATCTTGCCATTCGGTGACCATGTGGGTAGCCCATCGTTGGCAGGGTCGGTGGTCAACTGTTTCCGCCCCGTCCCCTCAATACTGACCATGTACACGTCCCAAGTTCCATTATTCTCCGACATAAATACGATGGTCTTTCCGTCGGGGGAGACGGTGGGGTTGGTGTCGCTTAGATTCTGAGTGAGTTGCTGGGGAGAGCTCCCATCGAGACCGCTCAGGATCAGGCCACAGTTAGTTCCCAAACAGCCCTTGTAAACAAAGCGGTTACCATCAGGCGTCCAGGCGGGCGCCTCTCCCTGGATGGGCTGAGCTTCACGGCGAAGCACCTCATATTCCAGCTCAACTGTGCGATAGATAGCTGGCTTTTCGCCAGCCTCTCGTGACTGGAAAAGCAGGGTTTGGTCATCGGGAGAAAAGGTAGGTCTGGCGGCTTCGAAGTGACTGTCAAAGCGCCATATGTCGCCACCCTCGACTCCACGCTCGATAAGTCCCCGGTTGTCGGCCTGCCACGAACGGAACGCAATGCGTTGGCCTGTAGAGTTGATCGTCGGCTGGCTGGCTTCTGCGACCACCATTTTGCGATCGCTGCCATCAGGCTTGGCAGAGAAGATGTTATAAGTGCCAGCTTCCGCATCAAAGACGGGGAAGAAGAACCGGCCCGCCAGCGCTGCGGCTTGAGATTGCGGTTGAGACGTTGGGGTGTCAGTCGGGGGTGGGGCTGGCGTGTCGGTTGGCGATTCGGTTGGAGGTGGCGGCGTGTCGGTAGGAAGCGCCGTTGGAGGT
>CAYTNQ010000024.1:0-42895 GCA_964439175.1 uncultured Anaerolineales bacterium
CGCCGTAATTATCCTTTAGTGCCTGGGTAATCCGCTCAAGGTCGCATCGGGCGACTTGGGTTAGCCGTTGATTTCGGCGGCGACGTATAGCTTGTTGTCGTTTCCAGTAAGTGACAAAAGTGTTTGTCATTCTAACCTAGTCTTTGACATGAACCCAAACAGCCTCACGAATGCGTTCCAGTAATCGTTCGCGCGCGCGACGTTCATCCGGCGTCAGCTCCGGCGGCGCCGGACGACGCCGGGCTGCCTCCAGGTAACGCTTCCACCCGTCACGGGATAATTCCAAAGCTGTCGGCATAGCTTTCTTTCTTCTTGCTCAGATGTAGGGTAACGAAGGACGCACGCGCATAGTCTATGGTGGTCAAGTGCTCTCCTTTTGCTCGATTCGAGCTTAATTCTTGACGTAAACCCAGACAGTCTCTCGCAGCATGGTTTGATGAAATCGCCGCTGTTGGCTGAGGGATTGCCATTCCTCTTGAGTGTAAACTAACACATCTGTTGGGACCGGTAGTTCCAGCGTATCCCACTCCACGGCTCGCTTCTCAAAGGGCTGTTGGGAACTTTCCACAATGATGATCACATCCAGGTCGCTACCCACCCCCCAATCGCCTCGGGCATAAGAACCGAAGTACCCAACTTGCAGCACGCCCGTCCTATTCTGGACAGCCTTTTCTGCCCAATGGCGCAATGCCCGGTCTACCGTTTGAGCATCAGGCCATTTGAGAACGGACGAACTCAATGATCTCACCGGCATAGCGGGTAGCCTCCTCGCTCTGCAAAGGTCCGTAATGCTCAAAAGGTGCCCCGGCTGGATGGCTGTTGGCATAGCGGGTAGGGATGTAAAAGTTGTCCAGGACGCGTCCTTTCTCAACCAGTTCCTCTGGAACAGGCACAGTTTCCGGCAACTCTCGCAAAAGTCTGGCGATGATATGGCCCCATGCTTCCTGCCCCAGGTGAAGATGGAGAGCCTTCACGGCTTTTTCCGAAGCCTGTTGTGCGGCGAAACATGCCCATTCGTGGCGTCCGGCCTGTCGGGAGTCTTCCGCCTGTTCCAGGTCTCTCAGCGCCTGATTAAACCAGTCTCGAGCGCGGCTTGGCATGACATCTACCCTTTCCGGGCACAGTGTATGTCAAGGATCTTACCGGGAGTCTGCCACACATGGCTTCAAAGCGCAAGTTGGCGCCTGTCCCGCCGGAGATGGACTAATCGGGACCTGGCGTCTCAACTTTGAGCAAAGCCTCTACGATGTACTCGGCGGCGTGCCCGTCGCCGTAGGGATTGACTGCCTGGGCCATGTGTTGGTAAGCAGCCGGGTCGTCCAACAGGCGGCCGGCTTCGCGCAGGATGTCCTCAGTCCGGGTGCCTACCAGGCGCACCGTGCCGGCTTCCACCCCTTCGGGTCGCTCGGTTACCTCGCGCAGTACCAACACCGGTTTACCCAACCCCGGCGCTTCCTCCTGGATGCCCCCCGAATCGGTCAGGACCAGGGTGCAGCGTTTCATGAGGTGTACCAGCGGCAGGTAGTCCAGGGGGGGCAGCAGGGTGACATTGGGGACATCTCCCAACAGGCGATACACCGGTCCCTGCACGTTGGGATTCAAATGCACCGGGTACACGACGTGCACGTTATCCGGGTAGCGGCAGGCGATCCCGGCCAGGGCGGCGCAAATCCGCTCCAGGGGGCGGCCAAAGTTCTCGCGTCGATGCGCGGTGACGAGGATGAGATGTCGCTCCCAAGGCAGGCCGGCCAGCGGCCCGGCTTCTGGACGGTAAGGTCTGTCGGCCGCTATGAGCAGAGCGTCAATCACCGGATTGCCGGTGACGTAGATAGTTTCGGGTGGCACCCCCTCGTGCAGCAAATTATCGCGCGCCCAGGCGGTCGGGGCGAAGTGCAAGTCAGCGACCACACCCGCCACCCGGCGATTGATCTCTTCGGGAAAAGGGCGATATTTATCGCGGGTGCGCAGCCCGGCCTCCACGTGTCCCACCTGGACGCGGTGATAAAAGGCCAACAGGCTGGCAGCCATAACCGTCGTGGTATCCCCCTGCACCAGCACCCAATCGGGTCGTTCGGCGGCCAGCACCGGTTCCAGATGGGTGAAAACCGAGGCGGTTACCTGGGCCAGGGACTGGTCCTCGGTCATAAGGTCCAGGTCGTAGTCGGGAACGATGTCAAAGAGTTCCAAAACCTGATCCAGCATTTGCCGGTGCTGCGCGGTAACACACACCCGCGACTCCACTCGATCGGGCTGAGCCTCAAGCGCCTTCAGCACCGGGGCCATTTTAATCGCCTCGGGACGCGTACCGAAAATAGTGAGTACCTTGAGAGGGTAGGGCATTTACTTTTTACTCAGAGGCTGAGCGAGTAACTTTCAAGCCACCTGCCAAAAATTTCTACAGCCTCTCGAACGCGGGCGAAGGTCGGCTTCACCCCTCGGGCCAACGTCAGCACTCGCTCCGCTTCCAGTTGGTAGCCATAAATGTGCCGCACTCGATGGCGAAAGCGTCGGTATTCATCCAGGTCTAATAACAACCGGCCACTGAACAAGGGTGGGCGCCCCCCTCCACCAGACTCTCCCATCTGGCCCAGTAATTCCTGATGCCACTGCTCCCCCTGAGGCAGGCCATCATCCCATATCACCGCCACGCGTTCACAGATACGCTCGCAGCCCTTATAGAAATCATCAATGTAGCTGGCTAAAGCCCGAGTGGCAAATTCATCCGGCTCCGGTCCTGCCCGCTCCAACGCCGCCTCTACCCCTTGAGCTATTCTCTCTATACTTACTACCTCGTCCTCCAACCGGGTTTTGAGCGCCAGATACGGATTGTCAGACATCGGCCTCCCTCCCAGGATGCGGGCACGCATTTCTGGATAAACGTGCTCCAAGGGCACAAGATCTACTTCAAGCCACGGCGGCACTATCGCCTCCAATTGCCTTTCCGCCTCCCATAAGGCTTCGGACGACAATCCCTCCACCGCCAGGTCCAGATCTGATTCCTCGTGCCAGGGACCATCACCAACCAGGGACCCGAAGGGTATGACTCGCCGCGCCCCAAAACGCTGCCTGAGCATCTCAGCACATCGCTCTGCCACAGCCAGTGCTTCGTAGCGGCGGTGGCGCGTCTTCTCTCTGGCTATGCTTTGTTCCTTTGCTTCCATCACAATTCTCAATTCCCCATGGGATAACTCCAGAGCTGGCGGCATCGCTCTCTTCTCTCCAGGCTTTAGCCGGTCATTTTCGGGTCAAACAGCCCCCAGGTAAGTCTGCACCTGCCGCGCAAACTCGTCGAAATCGACTAATCCCTCGGTCACCGCTTGATAGATGGCCTGGTAGTCCAACCTCCAGTACACATGCACAATGGCATTTCGCATTCCAGCCATACCGCGGATACGGTGGGCAAAGGCTGACTCCAGCAGCCCTTTCTCGCCGGCCAATTCAATCAGGTTGGTCGTGTCCAGTTCGGTCAAGCTGACCCCCACCACCGCCAGAAAGTGCCGGCAAATGTCCAGCACCGATTCCAGGGCAACACGCAGATAATGGACGCACAGCTCCCGCGTGTCCACATCCGATCGAAATCCCTCAAACGAGGTGAACCGTCCCCCCAGGCGCCGGAGCTGAATCATCGCCTCATCCAGGCTCGAGAGATATCCTTCCACTCGCTCTCGGTCCATCCTTCTGTCTGCCACCGATAATCCCTCCTGACATCGCCGATCCAGGAGTTGGCGATACTGGACCATAAACTGCCGGTAGTCCTCGTACTCATACAGCGCTTCCGCCACCGCCTCTGCTCGAGCCGCCGGCACTTCGGCAAAGAGGAGCCTGCCTTCCAGGAGAGCCTGCAACTTCAGCCGGGTGCTGGCCTGGTTAAGCACTACCAGATCCACCCGCCTCGTCCCCAAGGCCCGGCAGGCCGCCTCCAGCGTTTCCAGGTACTTCTCGAAACGATATTCCTTGAATAACACAGCCAGATCAATGTCCCGCGCCAACGGCTGTTGCAGAACCGACCCGAACAGGCAGGCCAATCGGACACCGTCTCGCGCCAGGGTACGAGACAGTTCATCCAGGCGACCCTCTATCTCGGCTAACCTGATGCCCGTTACATCCTCAGCCACCGGCTCTCACTCCTGCTATCCAATTATTCACCAACAAGCCACCTGCCAAAAATTTCTACAGCTCTCAGAGAGCCCGGCAGGCTATTCTCAGAGCAGACCCTGACAATGCTCCAGGACGTAGCGGGCGTCCTCCAACGCCATGCGAGCATCGCCCTCCACATACAATTGCTGGGGCGGCGCACCGATTTCCTCATCGCCGTAGAAACTCGCCTCCCGTTCGCGCCGCAACCGCCTTGAGATGGAAGCTATGTGGTCAATTTCCGGCCGAAAGGCCTCTGGAAATTTCTCCCGGTGATCCTTTAATAGAATTCCCACATCGTGAATGTGAGGCACTTCGACGCCAACCACTCGCAAGGCCGCTTTGAGAGCCAGCTCGACCACTTCTTGAGCGCGCCGAACGGCAAGATTCCAGACGCCGCGGCGATATGCCCCCTCGACCTCCTGGAAGATCTCCCTGGCCTGGGCCAGATAACTCTCGGCCATTTCGAGATTGGTCATAATTCGAATACCTCGCCAGGGGTGTAGTCTGGCTTCAACTCCCAGTAGCGAATTTTACCCCGTTTGACCCGCCGCGCCCCAAGGCGCAGGAAAGACGCGCGGAGACGCTCCAGGACAGTGGAAAAGAAGCCTTCTCGGTCGTAGAGGATCAGGGCATCCTGGAGCAGATCAAAATACAGTGGGGTCACCCGCGCAGCTTCCTGAGGGGTTTTGAGGAGCGGCGAGAAACTGGTTAGAATGCCCTGCCGGCGCAACGCTTGCAGCCTGGGTTCCAGCAGGTCATCAGCTCTCTCCAGGCAAAGCTGCCGTGCCAGCCGGCTTTCGGGCAAGCCCGAGGCGATCACCAGTAAATCAATGTCGGAGTGGGGAGTGACCTCCTCACGGGCAACCGAACCAAAAAGCACGACGGCTACCAGAGACTCCCCCAACTGCTCCTTCAGAACCTCCGTATAGGCAATAGACAATCCTTTGAGGATCTCATTCAATTCCGTATTGCCCGCTTCAGAACGCTGCATCTCAGTTCTTCTCTCCCTTGCCCTCCATCACTCCCCAATAGATGGCCTGATAATCCAATCCTTGGCAGGGTAAGACATATACTCTTTGCTCAGAGGTCGAGCGAGTAACTTTCAAGCCACCTGCCAAAAATTTCTACAGCCTCTCGAACGCGGGCGAAGGTCGGCTTCACCCCTCGGGCCAACGTCAGCACTCGCTCCGCTTTCAGGTGGCAAATTCATCCGGCTCCGGTCCTGCCCGCTCCAACGCTGCCTCTACCCCTTGAGCTATTCTCTCTTGCTTCCATCACAATTCTCAATTTCTCTCGCTCTCTGTCCATCCTTCTATCTGCCACTGGTAATCCCCCCTGACATCGCCCATCCAGGAGTTGGCGATACTGGACCAGCGTTCGCGCTCAAATGGTCCAGGTCCGGCCCCTTGCCGTAATAGTGAGTACCTTCTTTAACATCAGCCATGAGCGTACACGGCCCGGTGCAGAAACGCCATCTCATCTTCGTACTCGCGCGCGGTGAGCGAGACGAATTCAGCCAGTTTGGCCATGTCACGACGAAACAAAAGCCTGCCGCTGGTCACCTCAAAGCGCAAAATTGGGCTTGCTTCATTGAGAACCACCAGGTCAATGTCGTCGACTTGAAGCGCCTGCTGCAATTCCTTCCGCAGGTCAGCCAATTCGTCCAGGGAAGGAGTGAGCGCAAAAAGCACGCCGACGTCCAGGTCACTATTTTTACCAACTCGCCCTGTCTGAGCCGAGCCGAAGGCCCAAGCTGCAATGACGTCAGGGAAAGCTTTCCAAACTCGTTCGGCTTTTTCCCAATCAACGCTTTGCATACTTTTGAACCTCTGCACGAAAACGCTCAAAATCGGCTAGACGATGATTAACCATATCAACCAGGATAGCCACGTCCACCCGTTCATAACGATGGACAACAAAATTACGGAACTGAACCATCTTGCGGTAAGCATCGTAATCCGAAAGAGCGCCGAGTTGGATGCAACGTTCCACCGCATCTCCACTGGTGGGCGCGGGGGTTTGACCAGCCAAAGCGATGAGTCGCTGGCAGACATCAATAACAATCTCAACCATCACTTGCAGATCCCGCTCTATTGCCCGCCGCGTGCGCCAATCGCCCTCCAATTCAGCTATACGAACAGTGCCCAGCGAACGCAGCTCGGTCAGGATTTCATCCAGCGACTGAAGCTTTTGGAAAATGACGCCGTTGATCATGACTCCCTTATCCAGTTACTGCGCTACCTGCTTTAAGACGCTCTGATGATCCAATTTCCGTAACCTCACACCCTCTCTTACACTATATCACAGTATTTCCAGTTTTTCAAAGTCAGCAATGAATCTGAACTACTCCCCTCTCTGGGCCTTTAACAATTTGCGCATCTCTTTGAGATGCATGCGCTCGTGGACGCCAATCGTTCGGATGACCTGCCGCACGCTGACTTCACCCAGCGCGGGATGGTCTCCCCGCCTGTCCCAGGCACCAGGAGGTATGTCCACGATGAGGATCAGTGTCTCTTCGCGCTCGGCGCGCAGGGCATCCAGAATCTCGTCTACAGATTGGCCGGCGTGACGCGCGACGTGTTCCTGGTTCCAGCGATCCAGGTCGAAGCCTTCCAAGTGTACGGGGCGGCCATCGAGCACCGCCTGCACGAAGCGACGATGGGCATGCTCGGCGTCGACCAAATGCGCCAGGTTGTCGCGGATGCTCCAGCCCCCGTCGGGCGAGTGCCAGGCGAGGCTGGCCTCATCCAGACCCTCGACGAAGGATAGGAGCTCATCACGAGTGGCTTGCATTTTGGACAATATCTTATCAGCAGGGGAAGCCATAATCGCCATATCAGCCGCCTGTGATTCACTCTCTGTATATATCCCTACGGTGCCCGCAGTGGAGTAGCAAGACGATAGACTCTTGATCGCGGACTTCATATCGCACCCGATAGTCGCCAATTCGGATGCGGTACTCGCTCTCGTAGCCTTTCAACTTGACACACCCGCGTGGGCGTGGGTTGTCCTTTAGTATCACTATCCGCTTGACAATCCGCTCACGCACAGTGTCAGGCAGGCTATCTAACTGCTTTTGCACAGGTTTTGGGATGACGACTTGATAGCCCATCAGGCCTTCTTATGCCGTTGGGCAATGTATTCGTCAATGGTTACATAGTCCCCAGACCGATAGGCGGCGCGAGCTTCCTGGATCTCCGCCCGAGTCGTTGGATCTTGATCCCACATCTCCTCTTCAGCCTGAGCCAATTGCTCGTACAACAACTCCCAAAGCCGACGCTTGTCCTCCAAACTCAATGCTGTAACAGAGTCAACAAATGATTCAAAAGGGATTAACAATGTCACAGTATCGTGGGCCATATTCCTTGTTCCTCCTCGAAACACCTCTATGTATTGGCAGACTGGGAAATTGGTAGATTGGCAGACTGGGAAATTGGTGGATTGGTAAACTGGGAAATTGGCGGATTGGTAAATTGGTAGATTGGTGGCTAAGCATTCTCCCATCTTCCAACCTTCCAGCCTTCCAACGTATCTTCTCGAAAAGTAGGGGCAAACCCTTGCGGTTGCCCGTCTGGGCAGGCGCAAGACCTGCCCTTACCCCAAGATATTGAGAAGATACCTTCCAACCTACCAATTTCCCAATCTACCAATCTACCATGCCTAAGACTTTTGGGCTGCTCTTCTCCGCCGCGCTGCGAATTCCGGCGCTTCTTTGATGGACATCCACAAAACGCCCAGGGATCGCCAAAAGGCGCGCAGCCCGGTGCGCTGGATCTCGGCCGGCCCCTGGCCCAGGATGGGGAAGCCATACTCGTCGGGCGTCACGTGCTCCCAGTTGCGGAACAGGCGGCCCCAGCCGCTATTGAGTGCATCACGCATCTTCCTCTTTCCAAGGAGCGGATACCAGAAGCTATCGTGATAAAGGACGGAGGCGATGTATGACCAGGGCGCCAGCACCGTCTTCAGCGACCATTCTACGGGCTTTTTCAGCGGTCCCCAGTAAATCTTGTGCTGCATCCTGGAGGCGAAGGTCATTTTCTGGAAGGGGCCTACAAAGTGCCAGTTTTCCTCGGCAGCTTCCGTGTCACCCAGGATCTCGATCTCGCGCGGATCACCGCAGCCCAGGCCCAGATCGTGGGCCAGCCGGATGTACTTAATCTCCATGGGGTCAAAGCCCATCATTTTGGCGGCCACGGCGTCAATGGCAACCTGATCGGCACTGGCCAGGATCACGTTCTTGACGTGGGGACTCATACAGCGCGGCCCGGGGCCATCGCCAGCGAAGGTGCCGTCCATCACGGCAAATACGCCGCGATGGATCTTCTTCTGGATCATCAGCAGGTCCACCAGCGTTTCGTGGATGACCGGATGCGTCCAGTGCCTTCGCTCGTTCAGCAGACCGCCGAAAGCGTTTTTCATGGCTCCGGTGGTTGTGGTGAAAACGTGGGTCTTCACCGTGGGCAGATGGATGATATTCTCGCCGATGAATCGCTTGGGGATATAGAACCCACCGGGATAGACCTGGTTGAGACACAGGAAATCATCCGCCAGGTCTCCTACCGCATCACGAATGTGAATCCACTCCTCGCCTTCGTACAGGTGGACGTTGCGCAGACCGTGAGCTTCGACCACGTTGAGTTGCTTGTTCTCTCGCTCACCAAGATGGGCGTCGATGACCACGGTGCGGTTGTGGCAGGCGTGGATCAGATCGGGATCGTAGCCATCCTGCTTCATGGCCCGGATCACACCCTCGAGCTGCCAGGGCGTGGTCGAGCTCCCCGGATAGAAGAAGTGCCAGGAGATGTTGACCTTCAACGCTGTATCGGCATCATGGGCGATGATGTCTTGATAGCCGGCCAGGTTCATCAGCCGGTGGTAGTCAGCCAGAATCGCGCGGGGTGAAGTCTCTAAAACGGCAACCCTACTTTTGGTCATATCCTTTCTTTATCCTTCTATAGAGATTTCGGGGGTCAGATTAGTCCTCTTGTAGAGGCAGACGGAGAGGCAGGCTGAGCGGCCGCGTCTTTCGGTGGAGTGGCGGCCAGCCCCAGCCCGGCGATCACACAGCGTATCTCGTCGTAAGAAATCGTATCCGGCAGACGCTCTTTGATGGGCGCCAACCGTTCTGTCCCCATCTCCTCCACTACCGTGCGTACGCGGGCAATCACGTCGGCGGCGACGATGCTTTCCAATGCAATCTCCCCTTCGGCGATCAAGCGGGCCAGATGATGGTAAATTGTGCTGACCGAGCGCCCCCGGGCTTCGGCAATTTGAGCCGGGGCGAGTCCCTGCTGGTACAAGGCGAGCGTCTCGCTCACAGTGGCCGAGCGGGTGGCTCGCTCCTTCCACTGCTCCACAACTTGCTGGTCGGGGCCGGCCACGCGCACCGGCAGCGGGATGGCGGCGCGCGCCTTCAGCGCCGCGAGGCCGGTTGAGGTAAGGGTCAGCACCGGGCGCCGGTCACCGGTCAGCGCCAGGTAGCGAGTCTCAATCAAGGCATCGATGACGGCAGTGATACGGTCCTGATTCAGATAGGCCAGCTTGCCGTGGAACTTATGCCGGTTGTACCCCATGCGAAGGACATCCCGCGCCTGGGAGCCTTTGAGGATCTGCGCCAGCCGCCTCCGACCGACCGGCCGGGGCAAGGTGCGGGCAGTTTCCAGCACGACCAGGGGAATCCAGTCCTCGGCTGATTGGGCGAGGGGCAGGTCGGTCACGTTGACGGTAGTCCGGCAATTGTCGCAACACTCTGCAGATACGTCGTATCCGGCAGGGGGGCTATTGTCGCCGAAGTAATCGAGCAAATAGCGGCGACGGCAAGCGTCGGACTCAGCATAGGCGATCACCTGGCTCAATAATCGATGGCGATGGTCGGCCCGAGCGGCAATCGCCCGAGCCCGGGCTTCCAGCGCCCCTTTTGGCGGGGAAAGAACACGCCAGCGCAAATAGCCAGCCTCATCGCCCAGGTGAAGTAGCGCGCCCGCCTGCTCCAACTCGCTGAGGGTGACGCGCACCTTGACCGGGTGCAGCCCGGTGGCGTCGACCAGTTCATCCCGGCCGACCAGGGCCTCGCCGTCCTGGGCTACGCGGCCCACCAGCGTGTGGATGGCACGCAGATCGTCCAGACCAGGGGTATCGGAATCGATGAACCAGGCTTGCAAGCGGCGGTCGTCCGGGGAGAAGAGAAGGGCGCAACGAGCGGGCAAGCCATCGCGCCCGGCGCGGCCAGCCTCCTGATAGTAGGCCTCGACGGTGGCCGGAATGTGGTAGTGAATCACCGCCCGGATGTCGGGTTTGTCTACCCCCATACCAAAGGCGTTGGTGGCGACGACGACAGGCAGACGGTCACTCATAAAAGCGCTTTGGACGCGATGACGCACGTCGGGGCTGAGGCCAGCGTGATAGGCCTCGGCGCGCATACGGACCACGTCACGGACGAAGGCAGCTACTTCCTCGGCAGTGCGGCGGGTAGCCACGTAAATGAGGATGCTGCCGGTCTCCGTCCTTTGCGCCTGGCTTCCGCTGGTGGGGTCAGAAGGGGAGGGCTGCAACAATTGACGCAAGGTTCGCAATTTGGCAACGTCATCGGCGGCGTAATGGACTTCGAAGGTAAGATTGGGCCGGTTGAAGCCGGTGACGATACAACCGGCATTGGCCGGACCGAGAAGTTTAAGGATGTCGGATTGCACCTGCGGCGTGGCGGTGGCAGTAGTCGCCAGCAGGACCGGATGGCCCAATCCCTCCCACGCCGGGCGGATTTGTAGATAGTCAGGGCGGAAGTCGTGGCCCCATTGAGAGACACAGTGCGCCTCATCCACAGCCAGCAAACTGACCGGAACGTTGGTCAGGGCGCGGACGAAACGGTTGGAGCGTAGACGTTCGGGCGCGATGTAGATTAGCTTGACGTGCCCTTCGCGCATGGCCCGCATACGGCGCGTCTGCTCAGCGGAAGGTAGGCTGCTGTTGATGTAGGTGGCGGGTAATCCGGCGTCGAGGAGCGCATCTACCTGATCTTTCATCAGGGCGATCAAGGGAGAAATGACCAGGGTCAGGCCAGGCAGGAGCAGAGCCGGGAGCTGGTAGGCCAGGGATTTGCCGGCGCCGGTGGGCATCACCAGCAGCGTGTGCTGACGAGCCAGTACGCGGCGAATGGCTGCCTCCTGGCCGGGACGGAAGGTGTCAAAGCCGAAGTGTTGGCGGAGGGTAGCAAGCAAGTCAGGCGGTTGGGAAGTCATACATCGCGTCTCAGATCGCTTCGATTCGCGCCTTGAGCCGGGCCAACCCCTCGCGAATGCGCGTCATCTCATCGCGGCTCTCGGTCAGCCGTTCATGCTCGGCACGGATGAAGCGAGTGTAGGGAGCAATGGCTTCGTTAATGCGCTGCAGGCTGCGCTCCAGCTCCCGATCGAATTGTCCGGTGAGGGCCGTCATCAATTGTTGGCGCATGGCCTCAATCTTCTCGCGCAGTTCATGCTTGGCCTGGCGCCGGCGGGCGGGAATAACGAACAGGCCCAACACGGCGACCGTACTGGCGGCCAAAATGCCGGTCACGTCGAGCATGGTGCTGGTGGCGAGAATGGTGACAATAGTTCCCAGGCCGATGGCACCTACCTCGACTAAGGCCGTGCTGGTCACAGCCATCTGAACCGACTCAGCCAGACGAGTTGACTCGGCTTCCTTGTCGTAGCCCTCGATGGCGCGCTGTGCAGCGCGTCCCACCGTTTCCAGCAGGCGAGCCCGGTCGTAGTCGAAGCTGCCCCCCACCTGGCCGAGGATACGGTCACCGTGCTCGGCGCGACGGCGGGTCAGATGGTCCATCACGGCCTGCCACTGGCGCAAATCGCTGGAGACCAACCAATCAATGACATCGGTTACGCGTTGCTCGATGATCTTGGGAGCATCGCCAATCACCTTGTGCGTAAAGTCGGCCTTCAGCTTCGATTTGTTTATCAGATCAAAGACTCGCGCCAGCCGCATCGTCTCGTCGAAGAATTCCATGCCCCGATTCTCAAAGTCGTGCAACACGTTCTCTACGTCGGCCAGGCGGTAGCGGAAATCGCGGGCCATGTCCTCTTTGTAAACGGCCAGTTGCCGATCGATGTCTTCGATGCTGGAAAAGTCTTCCTTGAGCAAATCAAGACGTTCATCAACGACCTGCAAGTACTTATCTACCAGGTGGGCACCCACGCCCAAAGGGTTGAGCAGCTTGAGGCGGATACGCTCGGCTTCGTCCAGGGTGGAGACAATGTAACGCTCCAACGCCTCGAAGCGGCTAGCAGCCAGCAGGCCGGTCCCATCCCTCCCTATCTTGGCCCGGAGGGCTTGCCGGGCTGACACCGGGAAAATCTCGGGCGTAAAGCCCAACAGCGTGCGGGCGTTATCGGCGATGAAGGCTTCGATACGAGCGACATCTTCGGGCGTCTCCAGAATGTCAATCTTATTGACGACAACCACCACCTTTTTGCCCCAGTCACGAATGCGTTGCAGGAACACACGCTCACTCTCGGTAAAGGGACGATCGGCGGAGGTCACAAAGAGCACCATATCGGAGCGCGGGACGAACTCCTGGGTGATGGCCTCGTGCTCGCGTTGGATAGCGTTGGTGCCAGGCGTATCCACGATGTTAATCTCCCGCAGCAACTCCATGGGAGCAGTTATTATGTCAATATAAGACTCGGCAATAGTTCGCTCAGTCGTAGGGCCATGCTTAATCAAATTGATGCGAGTGGTGGTAGGCGTGACCCCCTCCTCCAGCACCGGCTGGCCGAGCAAGGCGTTGATAAAAGCACTCTTGCCGGAGTTGAATTCGCCGACGACGACTAACAAAAAAAGCTCGTCGAGCTGGTGGATGGAGCGATCGAGGGTAGTCCGGTCGTCAGGTGTTACATCGAACCGGGCCAGGGCGACCCGCAGGTCACTCAGCCAGCGGCGCTCGTCGGCCAGGAGTTCTTCTTGTTGATTGGTGAGAATACGTCGAAGCATAGACTCCCCCTGCGAAGCCCGTCGTTGCCTAACACAGCGACGAAACGCTCAATACACGGCGTCTGGGAAAGTACACACGCCAGCGTGATGATACACCCGTTTGAACATCCTGACTTCCAGCGCCGGCCAGGGCTCTCCCAGTATTCCATCGTGGATAGCCCAACTGCGGCCGCGCACCGTGTGTGCCATTTCGGGCCGTCGAAATGGGGTAGACCCCTCGAGTTTTTCGGACAGTTCGCCGCCAGGCTGAAATTCGCGGTGAATCCACTCCATTTTACGCCGGCCGCGGATGTAGTTGAATCCCTGCCACTCCAAAAAGATGGCGTTATGATAACCCAACGGGTTGGCCAGATAAAGCTCGTGGCCGAGGGCTGCTGTGAAATTTTCCACCAATTTCTGCTGGCGGCGCATTTGGTGGAGGCCACGCCGAATTTGGCCAGGGGCCAGGCCGGCTTTCATGGCTCGCTCCTCCTCTTCCAGGTTGCGCCGCATCAAGCCAAACTTGGTTGGCTCACCTGTCCAATCCCGATCTACGTCAAAGCGCTCGCTGTAGGGATCGTTGATGACGACAAGCAACACTTCAAGCTGATGATTGCCGGTATCGCCCAATTCAAATTGGAAGAGAGGGTCTGGAAAGTCAGGGAAAGGGAGAACCCGGATACGCAGAAAGGCGCTACCCGGGGTGGCTTCCAGATCCACAAGCTTCACTCCTTCGGCGTTGGTCCAGGTAATGGGGTCAATCCCAAATTGAGCCAACAGGTCATCGGGAATGAGCCTTTGGTAAACGGCCACCTTCTGCTCCTGCGGCAAGGCGTTGACCTGCCGGATGGAGCGCATCGGCACGCCGTCGACCAGGACTGGCTCGGCCATTATCTCCCCTTCCAGTGGCGGGCGACTACCCGATCTATCTCCCGGCGCGTTTCTTTTTCGCGCAGCGCGGCCCGTTTGTCGTACTGTTTTTTGCCCCGGGCCAGGCCCAATTCCACTTTGGCCAGGTTGTTCTTCAGATACAGTCGCAGCGGGACCAGAGTGAAACCCTTCTCCTGTAACTTGCCAGCAATGCGATTGATTTCACGCCGGTGCATGAGTAGCTTGCGCGACCTGCGCGGCTCGTGATTGGCGTACGTCCCTTGATCGTAGGGGGCGATGTGGGCGTTCATCAGCCACAATTCGCCTTCTTTGACCATGGCAAAGCTATCACGCAGGTTCACACGACCGGCACGGATGGATTTGATCTCGGTGCCGGTTAATACCAGACCTGCCTCATAGGTTTCTTCGATGAAGTAATCGTGGCGAGCTTTGCGATTGGTGGCGACGGTTTTGATGTCGCCAAGGTGGCTCTTCTCAGGCTTGCTCATCTTTGTCAGAAGTTACGTAGTGAACCCGATCGGGGTCAAGCTCGACATCAGCCGACAACAAACTATGCACGACAACCCAAACCGCAAATTCCTCCTCCAATGTCTCAGGCAGAACCATCCGAATCTGTTTAAGCAAGTCCATTCTGAAAAGGTCAAAGCAACTTCGCTCGTAGAGCAAACGCTGACCGGCTACGGGAATCGCTGCGGCGTAGAATCCATAACAGAATCCAAGGCTTACGATCCCTGCTATCCCAAAAGAGAGGCTTTGCTGCCTTATCATAGCGACAAGAGTTTCGACAGCAAAAGCATAGGCTGAAATGGACAGATTAAGAAAGAAATAGAGGAAAATGCTATTGTTTTCGAGCTCTCTCAGGAATTTATCAGGGACCACGGACACCAGCAGAGGCCATATCAGCGATGGTTCGACCAGCCCGTACTGCCGCCTAATCAAATCCCTGGACTCTTGAGCGATTATTCCTAATTGGCCAGACGGCATCGGCAAGAGTCTGGTAAGGTATTTAAGTATCCGCTTAACTGGGTGAACGATATGTTTCCCTAACGCCGCTATACGCTGAAGCGAAAGCCGGGTTGTAAGTGGCTTTTCTGAACGAAGTCTGGATCGCCGAATCGGACCACTGTAAAAGTTAAGAATTGGGTATCTAGCGAGCCAAATGAAGAACCCCCACAACAAAGCAATGATCACAAAGGCGACGCCTTGCGCCTTGAGGGTCAGCTCAGCTCCGGGGATCTTAATGTTCTGTACCTCAAGAAAAGGCTCGACGATCGCCGCAATGGCCTGGAGGTCTGAATCTGACAGGAAGAACACATTTAGCAAAGCGAAGAAAAAGGTTGGGATAGCACAGGAGACCAAAATCCCTCGCCCTGTCAGCATCGGTGGCTCGAAGCGATGGATAGGACGGCCCCAGGCTATATTTATCCATTGGTGCTGCCCTGTCTTGTTGTCGTCTCGCTGCAAACCTTCGCCTCTATCACTGCTCTATAATTTATAATAAGGTTAGTACTACAACCGTACATGTCATTCTGAGGAGTGAAACGACGAAGAATCTATATAGATTCTTCGCTCCCTTCGGTCGCTCACCTGTGCCTGCGGCCCAAGTGCGGGCAGAATGACATGGCGACTGAAGTACGGTAGTAGTATTAGTTAGTGCTGAAAAAGGAGAGGCAGATTGAAACGCTCTCCTTTTCACAACATATCCCAACCGATGTGTTTGTTTTGGCCTAACTCGACTCTCGAATTTTCCGCCCGGCTATGCGAACTGAGGTCGATCTATTGATTGCTAAGCTTTTCGTCCAAAGAAGCTATCTCGCTTTTCAGATCCTCAATTTCGCGCTTGATATACGAAGGCAGGGAATCGCCATATTCCCTTTCCTGCTTTTCCAGTACGAACAGCCGCCGCTTCCTAGCTTTCAGAAGTTCCTCCAGCGGATTCTGCGCGTCTCTTTCCGAATTTGACAAACCCAGAAAAGGAGACCCACCAATTGCCATCATCCATCCTCCTTTCACCAGGTATTCCACGCCACTATCAGTATATCATAAAAGGAGAGCCAATACAACTAATCAGTGATTCTCTTGCAAGTACTCAATTGCTCGATCCAATTGTGGGTCGCGCCCTTCGACGGAATCTTCCTGGGTGCGCTCTACGTAGACGTCGGGCACAATGCCTTCGCCTTTGATTTGCTTGCCGCTGGGGGTGAGCCACTCGGCAATCGTCACCCGCAGTTCAGAGCCATCGGACAAGGTGTGGGGGATCTGGACCGTGCCCTTGCCAAAGGTTTGCTCGCCCAATATTGTACCCCGACCATTCTCTTGAATGGCCCCGGCCACGATCTCCGACGCGCTGGCGCTTCCCCGGTTGACCAGCACCACCAGGGGCACATCCAAAGCCACCCCACCCGGCTGTGCTTCGTAGGGCTGCTCTTTGCCTCCCTTGAGTCGCTCGATGGTAATCACGCCATCGCTGACGAATTGGCTGCTGACGAAGATCGACTCGTCGAGCAATCCGCCGGGGTTGTTACGCAGGTCAAAAATGAGCCCAGTTAACGGACCGTCTGCTTCGAGAGTCTTGATAGCCTCAGCCACCTTGCCTGCGGCACCCCGGCTGAAGTCGGTGAGGCGGACGTAGCCGAGGTCGCCTTCCAGCCTATCCGACTCGACGACCTCGATTTCGATACGAGCACGGACCACAGATACGTCGAACGGCTCGTCAACGCCATCACGGAAGACGGTCAGCACCACGGTAGTTCCCGCCGGCCCACGAATCAGACCAATCGCTTCATACAGGCTCAATCCCTGCAGAGGCGTGCTATCCACCGCCAGCACAACGTCGCCCCGTTGAAGGCCCGCCTCAGCCGCAGGCTGACCGGCAAAAGGCTCAGCGATGACCAAGTGCCCCATGTCATCCATACGGACTGCAGCGCCGATGCCCTCAAAGCTGCCGCTCACGTCCTCTCGAAAGATGGCTGCCCGGCTCGGCTCGATAAAAGCGGTGTTTTCGTCACCGTAGCTATTGACCATCCCCCGGATCGCGCCGTAGACTCGATCGGGTTCACCGGGCACATCGCCATAGAAATTCTCTTGAACGAAATTCCAGGCCTCCCAAAACACGTGGAACTCTGGCGGCACAGCCTGGTCGCTGGGGGCGACCGGGGGCGATTGGGGAGTAGTGGACGCTGCTATGGCTGGCGTCCATGCCAGGGACTGTGTCATTCCTGAGACATAGCCAGCGCTAAATGCCCCGAAGACCACCAACCCGGCCAGCACCACCATCACCATTAACTTGATGATCGCCTTGATGAAATCACTCATATCCTTCCCTACCTCTCTATCCCTATTGCGCCTACTACTGCTCTTCCTTTTGCAAATGCAACTATTTAGCCACCCTTGCGAAGGTTGCGAATAACTTTGCTAACAGAGCAATTTTCGGTAGGCCAAAGCACTTTTTCTCACCGAACCTTCGCAAGGGTTATCTGGCCTGAGTAGTAACTTGCAAATAAGCAATCGCCCGTTCTAATTGAGAATCTGTACCGGCCGCCCGATCCTCGTCGGTCGGAATGACTTCGACGTCGGGCCTGAGTCCCTCTCCGTCAATACGATGCCGATTGGGAGTCAGCCAGCGGGCGACCGTCACATGCAACGACGACTGGTCTGTCAGATCGTACACCAGTTGCACCGAACCCTTACCAAAAGTTTTCTCGCCGATAAGAGATGCACGCCCGTAATCCTGCACTGCCCCGGCCACAATCTCCGATGCGCTGGCCGTGCCGCCATTCACCAACACCACCAGGGGCAAATCGAGAGCCAGCCCCCCCTTTTTCACCGAATAAAACTTCTCCGATTGGTCGCGCCTATCCTCGTAGAGCACGACCCCTTCGCGTAAAAACTGGCTGGCCACATCCACGGCAGCATCCAACAAGCCACCGCCATTGTCGCGCAGGTCCAGGATTAAACTCGTAACGCCCGCCTTCCTCAAGTCCTGGAGCGCGCGTTCCAATTCACGGCCAGTCCGCTCGGTAAAAAGCCGGACGCGGATGTAGCCGATGGCAGGGTCCTGATCCAAAGTCCGCCACTCCACCGAAGGAGTCTCGATATTTTTGCGGGTAATGGCCACAACAATCGGGTCGGCTACTCCAACCCGCTGTAGGGTAAGCGTCACCTGGGTATCCACTTCACCCCGGATGAGCAAAACGACCTGGTCGGATGTCATCTCGGGCGTGATCGGTGTGTCGTCTACCCGGAGTACCACGTCTCCTTCTTGCACCCCAGCTTGCTCGGCCGGCGAGTCGATCATAGGTGTGAGAATGACTTCGCCCGCCGGTCCCCGGGTTACGTAAGCGCCAATCCCTCCAAACTGGCCCTCCAGTTCTGCTCTTTCCAACGCCCGGGGCTGTGGCTCGACAAAGATGGTGTAGGGGTCTTGCAGCGTGTTCAGTGCCCCCCGAATCGCACCGTAAACCGTCGTGGAGCCGTCGGGAATATCGCCATAGAACTTGTCCTCGATAATGTGCCATACCTCCCAGTACACCCGGAACTGGTCGGCTTCCTCAGGTGTAGGGCTGTTCCTGGTAAGGTACCAATGAGCGCCATATCCGGCACCTGCCCCCACGCTAAAGATCAACAGCGATGCCAGAAGCACCAGGACAACTCGGGTCGAATTTCGCATCAGTTTCTAACAGAGCCACCTTTATCTTTGAGACTTCAACTCATTTTAACACGGCTGAATCGGGGGAGCAAATTGGTTTTTAACAACCAACCGTCAACATTTTCGTTGCAGGCGCGCCAGACGGTATTCCAAGTCGGCCAGCCATTGGCGGCGCTCACGACGCGGAAAATCGGGCGCGCTGACCAGGGCGATGGCTGCCCGAGTCCACCGGGCTGCTGCGCGATAATCGCGCGCTTTGTGTTCGTAAAACTTGGCCAATTCTACGTGCGCGTAAACATAACCACTATGCGCCGCCTGGCGCCATAAAGCAACTGCCGCCGGTAAGTTCCCCTGTCGCTTATGGGCAAATGACAGCCGACGCACTGCCTCCCAATACGACTCCTCCGGCAAATTGTGCGATAGCCCGCATTCGTACAACCCTGCGGCGGTCTCGAGATGCCCCAGATCCTCGAACAGTTTTCCCATCGCCACCAGGTCCAGACCGTGACCGACGGCCCCACCAAGTGGGTCGTCGAGCAGTCCTGAGATGTGACTCAAAAGGGCAGCCAGCGAGAGCACGTCCATCGCGTTGTGATAAAAGACGCTTTTAAGAGGCCGGGCATCGCCGCTCCGCAAGTAGTCAAAATACAAGCTGGGGATCACCCAGCCCGGGACGTCCTCCTCGGCTCGGGCTGCATCCAAGATGTGCTCCTCGAGAGAGCCAAGGGCGCGGCTGGAGAGACGGTCACGCCATAATCGCCGCGCTAATGGCAGAAGATCCAGATGAGCTGCAGATGCCAGGAGAGACATTTCACCATTAGTGACATAGCGGGCATTCAAGAGCGGGACGTCAAACGCCTTGCCGTTAAACGTTACCAACGCCTGGCAAGGTTGAAGGAATTCGGCCAACGCAGCCAGCAGTGCCGGTTCTTCCATCGGATCACGCATAAAAAACTGGGCCAGTTGAAACGTTTCACCATCGTAGCGGCCAACCCCAACCAAAAAAGCATAGGTGCCCGTACCGCCTGCCAGTCCCGTGGTCTCGGTGTCGAGAAAGGCAAATGTGTCCGGTGCAACCCCGGCGAGTCGCGGCTCGCGCGCCCACTCAGCGATGACTTGCATGGATGCGATGATGCGCAGCGAAGCCCGCCCCTGCCGATGCTCAAGCGGGTACTGTCTTTCGACGAGGAAGACCTCACCGTGAGGCGTTTCCTGAAAACGACCGGGCACGATGTGTTCGATGGGATAAGGGTTACGCGGACGCGGCGGCGGCAAATCGCGTGCGCCGACTTTCACGCCCAGCGATTTGAGTTTGTCAGAGAGCGAAACCATTGCAATTGTGTCCATCCTATGCTCTCCCCTCTGATGCTTTGGCTAACGGACTGACAGGGTTTCCAGAATTGCCAACGTTTCTCTTTTGCCGCCGAGGCCGTCTTCCCCAGCGGGGCCAACACACGAGGGACAGCCATCGACGCACTCGCAGGCAACAACCAGTTCATAAGCCCGGCCCATCAGTTCGTCGTGCAGGTCAAAGAGGCGCTCACTGAATCCGATTCCGGCTGGCACCTGGTCATAGATTACTACTGTGGGTCGCCCATCAGCCAGCGGCGACTGCGGGTCGGAATGCACACCTACGTCACGTGCGTCACACATCAAGAAGAGCGGCGAGAGATGAGCCAATACAGAGGCCAGGCCGGCCAACCCACTCCGCATACGCACTACCAATTCAGCACGGCGATGGCAGCGCGGGCAGAGTGTCACCAGGTTGTCCATTTGGTTAGCTTGCAGGTACGAGGCAAAACCACGGAAAGGGATTTTGTGATGGACGTGGTGGGCCTGACCTTGCTCCAGCGCACCGCAGTTTTGGCAACGATAGCCGTCGCGCGCCCGCGCCTGGTCGCGCCGCTTCGGCCAATCAGGCCCGTAATCGTTGGGATCATTGGTCCACAATCCCTGGTCGCGCAAATGTGCCACCGTCTCATCCTTCAGTGCCAGCCAGTACCCGGTCGTCATCAGTTCGGTCGGCGGCAGAGAGACCTCACCTACACCGAGTTGCTCGTGAGTGAACCATTTGACCTTACGAAAGCCGGTCACCTGGTTCGTCACGGCGATTTCGCCGTGGGCTTTGATGGCACCACGCGCCTCGCCTTCCCCTAATTTCTCCAAGAGCTGCACCGTCGTTTCGCTGCGCGGTTGGGTGTAATAATCCACATCCGCCGCTTGCAACTGTGCGATATGTTGTGCCAGGTCGAGCCTTTGCACCAGGTACGTCGTCCCTTCATGCAAATAGACGGCTCCCGGATGCACCATCCAGTGTGCGCTGGCGTGGTCTACCTGACCGAGGGTGCTGTATTCGTCACCGTCTCGCACCTGCAGTACTACTGCTTCGGTTGAGGCAGTGCGCAGCGAGATATCCCCAGCCGGATAATGGTCCGCCATCCAGAAGAATTTATCTCCAGATCGGTACAGGACCCCGGCCTCTTGTAAGAACTGGAGGAATTCCGCCACGCGCGCCCCTTCGACACGGCCAAAACTTTCCCCAGTATGGAACGGCAACTCAAAGGCAGCACAGCGCAGATGCCCCAGCAAGATGAGAAGGTTATCGGGGTTAATGAGGGCCTGCTCGGGGGAGCGGCCGAAAAAATAGTCAGGGTGGTGGGCCAGGAATTGATCTAATGGATTGGCTGACGTGACCAGGGTTGCCAACGACGCATCGTTTCCTTCCCCGGTAGCTACAGGCTGCCGCCCAGCCCGCCCAGCCTGCTGCCACGTGCCGGCGATGGTGCCTGGGTATCCGGCCAGCACGGCCGCGCCCATGCCGCCGATGTCTATCCCCAATTCGAGGGCATTGGTGGCGATCACCGTGCGTACCGTCCCGTCCCGCAGACCACGCTCGATCTCGCGGCGGTGGCGCGGCAGGTAGCCACTGCGATAGCCACGCACCTCGACCTCACCCCTTCGCCCCTCTCCTGACAGGAGAGGGGTTGGAGAAGAGCTCTCGCGCCGTAAATAGCGGAGGATCAACTCGACGCTCTGCCGCGCGCGCGCGAAGACGATGGTCTGCACCTGGTACTGCAAAAGGTCTCTCGCCAGGCGGACGCTCTCCAGCAACACGCTACGCCGCAGCCCAAGATCACGATTGACTATTGGGGGATTATAGATCAGAAAATGTCTGGCTCCCTGGCCCGCACCGTCATCGTCTACCAGGGCTGCCGGCTCCTCGATCAATCGCTCAGCCAATTCGACCGGATTGGCAATTGTGGCCGAAGTCAAGATGAATTGGGGTGACGCAGCGTAAAAGCGAGCGACCCGTTTCAAGCGGCGTAGGACATTGGCTACATGCGAGCCGAATACGCCACGATAGACGTGCATCTCGTCAATCACCACAAATTGCAAATGCCGGAAAAAGTCGGCCCACAAGGTATGATGCGGCAGCACTCCGGTGTGTACCATGTCGGGATTGCTGATCACCAAACGCGCGCCAGCGCGAATGCTGGGACGAGCCTCAGATGGAGTGTCACCGTCATAGGTGGCAATGGAGATCGCCAACGGCCGATGGCTGACTGCTGATGGCTGATCAACCGGCATGTCCCCCAAGGCTGCAACGAACTGGTTTAATGTATTTTTTTGGTCCTGGGCCAGGGCCTTGGTGGGAAAGAGGTAGAGGGCGCGGGCCTGGGGATCGCGCAGCAAGCGGTCGAGGACGGGCAGATTGTAGCACAGCGTTTTGCCACTGGCCGTGCGGGTGACGATAACCGGGTGCCGGGCCGCTTGGACATATCGCCACGCTGTTGCCTGGTGAGTGTAAAGGGCACCGATACCCTGAGCGCACAGAGTCTCTATCAGGACGGGATGGAGGTCATTTGGGAATGGCACAAGCTGCGCCGGGCGCGCGGGGAAGGTCCGCCACGCGGCGATATTCGTGGCAATATTGGGATTAGCGCGCCAGGCATTCAAGAGCGCATGAAGGGACAAGACTAGATACCAATACCCCTACACTTCTAGCACCACCGGGAAGATCATTGGACGTCGTCGGGTTCGCCGGTATAGAAATTCGGCCAGCGTGTCGCGGATGAGGTTGCTGGCGGTGTCGCGGTGCCCATTAGACAGTACTTCGATGACCAGACCCTTGGCCTCCTCAATGAGATCTTCAGAATCGCGCATATAAACGAAGCCGCGTGACACAATGTCAGGACCTTCGATGAGCTCACCGGTCAGTTCGTCAAGAGCGACGACAACGACGACGAACCCATCATGCGAGAGCAGACGGCGGTCGCGCAGCACCACTTCACCCACGTCGCCAATACCCAACCCATCAATGAGCACGTGTCCACTCTCTATCCGCTCGCCCAGGCGAGCCCCCTCGTCGTCAAACTCGATCACCTGGCCATTTTCAACCACAAAGACGTTCTCTTCGGGGATGCCCAGTCCCATAGCCAATTGTCCATGTAACACCAGATGCCGGTACTCTCCGCCAATGGGGATGAAATAGTGGGGACGAGTGAGGCTGATCATCATTTTCTGTTCTTCCTGGCTGGCGTGCCCAGAGACGTGGATTGGCAGCAGGCGGTGGTAATAGACGCTCGCGCCCAGGCGGAACAGGTTATCTAAAGTACGGTGTACTAACTCCTCGTTGCCAGGGATAGGCGTAGCCGAAAGGATCACGGCATCGCCATGCTGGATCGTCACCTGCCGATGCTCCTGGTTAGCCATGCGGACCAAGGCACTGGTCGGCTCGCCCTGGGTGCCGGTGCATACAATCGCCACTTGCGAAGGAGGCAGTAGATCTAAATCTTCGGGACGCAGAAACATATCATCCGGTGCCTTCAGATAGCCCAAGTTGCGCGCCATGCGCACGTTTTCCACCATGCTGCGCCCCACGACGCCCAACCGGCGATTATGCTGGAAAGCACAGTCAATCACTTGCTGGACCCGAGAGATGTTCGAGGCAAAGGTGGAAACGATGATACGACCTTTGGCCTCGTTGAACACTTTTTCAAAGGCCTCGCTCACCACGCGCTCCGAGGGTGTATAGCCGGGACGTTCAGCGTTGGTGCTGTCGGCCATCAGAGCCAGCACACCACGCCGGCCATATTCGGCCAGCGCCCCATAGTCGGTCAACCGCCCATGCACGGGGGTGTAGTCAAATTTATACTCCCCGGTGTGAACCACCAGACCGTAGGGAGTCTCTACCGCCAGACCTACCGAGTCGGGGATGCTGTGGCAGACATTAAAAGGTTCCACCGTAAAAGGCCCCAGCGTTATCCGGTCACCAGGTGTAATAGTATGAATCTCCGTCGTATCAAGGAGTCGCGCCTCCCGCAACTTGACTTCGATGAGGCCGCGTGTGAGCCGGGTGGCAAAGAGCGGCGCCTCAATCTGGCGCAATACGTAGGGTAGCGCACCAATGTGGTCTTCGTGCCCGTGGGTAAGAAAGATGCCTTTCAAATAGTCAGGAGCTTCCATCAAATAACGGATATCGGGGATGACCAAATCTATGCCCAGCATATCGCTTTGGGGGAACATCAGGCCACAATCTACAGCAATGGCTGTCTCCCCAAACTCGAACACAGTCATATTCTTGCCCACTTCTCCCGCGCCCCCCAAGGGAATGATGCGTAATGTGTCGGCCAATGATCTCTCTCCTGCTGTGTGAACTAGTACCCCTTCACAGGGATTGTGATATACTGTGGCCAGGCCCATGGCGCTGAATCTGGACTATCAAGATCACTTTGATGGGGCACTAGCACGAACCCTCACACTAGAATAGACTCAACTGTTGGGCCTGAGGAGGAGGCTCTTCTTCATCAAAACCCTCAGTCTCAGCGATAAACTGCGGCAGCTTTTTGAAATCAGCTTCTACTAACGGCCGCCACTTGGGCTGATGCAGGGCAGCCGCAGGGTGGAACATAGGGACCACCAGCACGTTGCCCACCCGCTTGGGCTGACCGTGGATCTTGCTGATGGAGGCGCCGGGAAAATAACGATACATGGAAAAGCGGCCCAACGTAACAATGATTTTGGGTTTTATAAGCTGAATCTGACGCTCCAGGTATGGCGCGCAGGCCGATATTTCGTTAGGCATAGGATCCCGATTGCCGGGCGGGCGACATTTGACGACGTTGGTGATGTACACCTGCTCGCGGGTCATGCCGATGCTGGCCAATAATTCCTCCAGGAATTGGCCAGCCGCGCCAACGAAAGGTCGGCCCTGCCGGTCTTCGTGAAAGCCAGGACCTTCACCAATGAACATAATATCGGCGTTAAGGGGGCCTTCACCGGGCACCGCATGGGTCCGCCCCTGGTGGAGCGGGCACAAGGTACACGCGTGGACGGCTTCCTCAAGCTGCTCAAGTGTCATTTGGCTGATTTCGGTCATACCGTACTCCTTGATTTCAATTTTGCAGGGTCAGCTTTGGCGGGCGCCGCACTCCGGGCAAAATTTGGCACCGGCATCGATAGAACTGCCACACTCGGTACAAAAGTGATTTTGCTTGAGAGGCGCACCACATTCGGCGCAGAAACTGGCGCCGGCCTTCACCGCTGCGCCGCAATTAGGACAGGTGGCGCGCAAGCTGTCCCCGGCTACGTAGTCCTTCACGTCGTATTGCCGCTCACGGACCTGTTCTGTTGCCTGTTCGGTGATCGCTTCGGCCTGGGCAGCCGCGGCCTCGACGGCGACGTTGGGTGCGCAGTCAAAGCAGAGGCCTCGACTGTCATTCCAACATCGCTGGCGGCACACCCATTCGTTACAACGCGGACATTGCACAAAATGCCCCTTGACCTCTCCGATCGCCTTGGTGAAAGCCTCGTCGTGGGCGCGCTCCCAGGCAGCCGAGTGGACGCGGTCCCCTACCTGGGCTGCAGTGCCAAAGATGCCGCCCAGCACACCGCCGGCCACGTCGAGCACCTCGGTTGCCAGCCCAGTCGCCGACGGGTGGAACTTCGAGCGATAGCCATTTCCACACCGCTCGCAGTAGAACTCCCACTGAAATCCTCGCTCGGTGCTCAGGTCGTTGTAGTTGTCGGTAAACTCGATGAACTCGGTCATTTGAGGCCTCCTGTCAGGTATATTAGATTAGCGAGGCAAGCTACGCTACGATTTTAGTGCATTTGCAGGATTTTGTCTAACGAAGACTGCGCCAGCCGCCGCACGAGGTCACGGCGACGCACTTTGATCAATTCTCGATAGCTGAACGAAGCAAACTCCGGCGTCGTCAGGATGAGAGCATCCTCGCGGTTATCGGCATAGTAGCCTGTACGCCGGCCTACCTGTTCAAAACCATATTTAGCGTAGAGATTCTGAGCTGCCACGTTCGAGACGCGCACTTCGAGGGTTGCCCGGCTGGCGCCCAATCGCCGCGCCTCGTTGAGTAAGGCGACGAGCAGCAACTCGCCCAGTCCCTGCCGTCGCCACGTGACACGGATGGCCAGAGTGCTGATGTGAGCTTCGTCATACATCAGCCAAAAGCCACCGTAGCCCAGAATGCGGCCTGTGTCGGCAGTCGGGCGACGCCGTATGGCTTGCCACAACCGTTGCCAGGCAGACATTGGCTTCGGTGAAATGATAACAGAGCGAGGGCGAAGCACGTAGTAATGCGCCAGCTCATTGTGCGTCAATTCGTGCCGGTAGGCCCCTTCGGGCCAGGGGAGAGAGAAGGATTCGCGCTCGATCTCCATAATAACTGGTACGTGTGCGAGCCGCATAGGCTCTACTACCAGGGGAAGGCTTGCCAGATTCATCAACTCCCTGATGTCGGGTGCTGGAGATAGATAGGGGCTAAGGTCGCCAAATCATCCACTTGGTTGCGGGCCAGACGCGCTACAGCCAATTCAGCCAGGCAGGCCATACGGCGGACCCGCAACGCCGGCGAGGGAATGATTGCCGCCTGGCCCAACCGCTCACGCAATAAGCTGACCGCCTGGTCGTCAAGCTCGCCGGTGAAGACCGCGGGCTCCGCTGCCAAATCACATAACCCCTCGAAGGTGGTGAGGGTAGGTGAGACTATCTGAACCCACTCCCCTTCCACTTGATCGTAGCCGGCGACACCAATCCGTCCGCGCCCCGCCCGGATGATCGCCCACACTGGCCGGCCGGCTTCTTGATAGGGATAAGCCACCACATCCAGGGTTGAGACACCGATGAGGGGAAGGCGATAAGGCAAAGCCATACCTTTGGCTGCCGCCAACCCAATACGCAGTCCAGTAAATGAGCCTGGCCCTAGCGATACGCCAATGCCCGTCAAGGACTCAACCGCCACCTGTTGCGTACTCAATATACGTTGGATACGCGGCATCAACTCCACAGTGTGAGTCATCGCCGAATACCAGATTTCTTCGGCCCACACCTGATCTTGGCCGTAGAGAGCAAGGCCAGCGAAATGGGTTGCGGTGTCAATGGCTAGTAGCATAACAGATAGCAAAGGACAGCAATATGGTTTACAGTCTATGTGGTACGCACCCCGAAAGCGAGGCGTTGGAATTCCTTGAGCAGTTTTTGGTAACGGTCGCCCTCGGCATGCATGGTGATACGGCGTTTAGTGTCGTCAAGATAATGAAACGTGATCCAGAGGTGATCAGGCGGCAGGACTTCAGCGACTCGTTCGGCCCACTCGATGAGGCATACACCATTACCGTAGAGATAATCCTCCAGGCCAAAAGCCAACGCTTCGGCTACCTGGTTGATGCGATATAGATCTATGTGATAGAGGGTGAGGCGGCCAGGATACTCGTTCACCAACGTAAAGGTGGGGCTGGTGATGTGCTGCTCCACGCGCACCCCCCCCCCTACACCCTGCACCCAACGAGTTTTGCCGGTGCCTAACTCACCCTGCAAAGCAACGACTTCCCCCCCCTCAAGCAATTCCCCCAAACGTACACCCAGGCGGCGTGTCTGTGCTTCGCTATGACTGATAAAATCAAGGGTTTGTTGATCAAAAATCGAAGCCACCTACGCCTCCGATGTGATTTGCCTCAATCTGCGATCATTATACCCTGCGCCTGCCAAAATGTCGAGATTTAGTGCGAGGGGTCATACCCTGGTCCACTGTCACGAGTCTGGATGGGCTGCCATTCCCCTGTCTATCACGGGACGAGAAAGTTCTTGGCAGAAAAGGTACTTCTATGGTATATTACCTTGCGTGTTGGGGGGTATGTCTGCCCGACGCAGAATCTACATCGGCTCAACTCCCTTGCGCAACCACATACTTAAGTAGCGAAGGATCTTTCCATATGCGCTATCTCATCATCTCCGACATCCATTCCAACTTGGCCGCATTTAAAGCAGTTATGGACGATGCCGAGGGTAGATATGACAAAGTTTGGTGCCTGGGCGACATAGTGGGCTATGGACCTGATCCTAACGAATGCATCGAGTTACTGGCGGGGCTAGATCACCTGTGCATTGCCGGGAATCACGATTGGGCAGTATTGGGCAAGCTCGACGTGGATGACTTCAACCCCGACGCTCGACACGTTTCGTTGTGGACACGCAGTGAATTGACGGAGAGCAATCACCGATTTCTGCGAGAATTGCCGGTCGCCTTGATTCAGGAAGAGCAATTTACCTTGGTGCATGGCAGCCCCCGGCATCCTATTTGGGAATACATCCTTTACCCGGCGGTAGCACAGGTCAACTTCGAGCATTTCTCTACGCGGTATTGCCTGGTCGGCCATACACACAGCCCGGTTATCTTTTACGCCCCCAACGAACCTGGTGGGATATGCCGGGCCTATGTACCCTCAGCCAACAACGGCCCGGAGACATTGGGCAATCAACGCCTCATCCTCAATCCTGGTAGTGTGGGGCAGCCTCGCGACGGCGACCCCCGCGCCAGCTATGGCATCCTCGACCTGGACAATCTCGCCTTCGAGTACCGCCGCATACCCTATCCAATCGCAGAGACGCAGGAGCGGATGCAGCAGCTCGGTTTTCCCTCCCGGCTTATCAACCGCCTTAGTTTTGGCTGGTGACGGTAAAAGGGCGCTAGTCCGGTGTCGGCTGGCGAGTACGGTGCTCGCCCTCCATATGTAGGAGGTGATATTCACCGACCCAGTCGGCAGTTCTGGTGTCCTCGCGTACCCGCCGTTGCTGTCGCTGCTTCTCCTGATAGGCAACCATCCGGTTAAACACTTCCTGTTGAATGGCACTCGGATCAAATACACTGACGAAAGTGAAAGTCGCAGCCGTGCCGGCCGTCTCGATGACCACGTCACCCATGTTCAGCAACTTGTGAAAGAAACCGGGCACAGAATAGGTGATGTTTTGAATCACATCGAAGGTTCCTTCACGGCGCTCTTCGCCGCGCAGACGGAAGGAACTGCTTTCCACATCTATGATGCGGTCGCTGGTGACAATGTAAACGTCCTTGTGCCAGTCGTCATAGAGATAGACGTACCATAGAAATGAGACCAGCGCCCCCAATCCCAGAGTGAGCGCCAGCATCCAAGTGTCCGCCCCCAACACATCGAAGGGAGGCAAGTTCAACAGCACAGGAAAGAACAGGCCCAGCATAGTCAGGGTCAGGAGTAAGCCTGGCCAGGTTCTTGCCAACCAGACGAACCAATGCTTGCGCCAGATGACGGTGTCCCCCTGGACTACCCACATACGGGGCCAGAGGTAGTCAAGAAGGCGAGGCAGTCGCCTCACCTTACTTTCAGCGAAGAATCCACTCGAAGGTACCAGCGTATCCACCGGCACCGCTACATCGGGTATGTCCATACCCACCTTGCGAGCCAACGCTTTGCGGATACTGGCCCTGTCGGCCGCTTCGCGACGTTCCATCGCTTTGGCTCGCTCCTCGAATATCTTCTCTTTCACCTGTTCAGCATTGGCTATCCCGGTGAACACGAGCCTCCCCGCGCCGGCCGTCTGGATGGTCAGATCATAATAATTCAGAAGGCGCTCCCACAAATTACTCGCCTCCACGGTGACATCCTGGATGCGAATGAGCGGCGATTCGTCCCGCTCCTCGCCGTAAATGACGTAACGCTCGATGTGGATGACCCGCTTGCTGGTGACGATATATTCGTCGTCTTTCCAATCGGCATAGTTGTACGCGCCCCACAGTAATGAAAGGATGCTTGGCAACGCCACGATCACACCGACCCAGGATGGCGTTCCCTCCCCGAATAGCAGCCAGAGGATCAATAGGCCCAGGCTAAAAAGCAGCAGCAAAACCGGCCCGATCAGGGCGTTGAGCAACATTAAAGGATGCTTACCAGATCGGATAATCGTTACTTCGTCCCACTGTTTGCCGGGGAAAGGTCGGCGCGCACGCCGCTCGCGGTGTCGATGTAACTCCTCAAAATAGGGGCGGATCCGGTCGTTTCGCCCGAGCAACCAGTTGAATGTATCCCGGTCCCAAAAAGCAAGCTTGGCATCGGAGATAGCGTCAACTGTGGCAGCGCGCGGCTGGTTATACAACAAGCCCTGTTCGCCGATGAAGGCCTTCGCCGCGTGATAATTCAACAAACGCGGCTTATCGCCGCTGGTATCAGCCGAACGCAACTGGCCAGATATGACGAAGTAGAGCGTATCCGACTCATCTCCTTGGCGCGTCACGATGTCACCACGCAACACATCCTGAATACGGGCGCGCTGAGCCAGTGCCCTGATCTGTTCCTCGTCCAAAGGGATGGGGTGCCGAGCGCTGCGCATGGCCTCGACCAACTCATCGTAATCTTCAGTTGTCAGATCTCTGATCATCGTCACTCCCCATCACATGAGAACCTGAGAGTGTGTCTGAAAAGTAAGGTGGGGCAGCCTTTTCCCCAGAGGGGACCTATAGGCCAGGCTGCCCGGGCAGACTTTTCGGGCTGCCCCACCTTACTTTTCAGACAGCTTCTAAACTATAGAGAAGACTTGACCTGCTCGGCGGCGCGGCGCGTCATTCCCGGCACAGCAGCCAGATCCTCAACCGAAGCCCCCCGGATGGCCTCGACGGAGCCAAAAGTCTTGAGCAGCGCCTGTCGCCGCCGGGGTCCGATACCGGGGATCTGGTCCAACTGGGAAGCGATACCATACTTGCTACGTAATTTGCGATGATATCCCACGGCGAAACGATGCGCCTCGTCACGGATGCGTTGAACCAAAAAGAGCCCCTGGGAATTGCGGGGCAGAATCACCGGCTCGGACCGACCAGGGACGAAAAGTTCTTCCTCCCGCTTCGCCAACCCGGCGATGGCGAGCGCGTCGCGTAGTTCAAATTCGTCCAGCACCTGTAAGGCCGCATTGAGCTGGCCTTTGCCGCCATCCACAATCACCAGGTCGGGCAATAGACTCCAGGCGTTATACTCGTCTTTCTTGCCAGGGTTTTTCTTTACCTGATAGCCGGCGTCCTGCATGCGCTTGAAGCGCCGACGCAGCACCTCTTGCATGCTGGCAAAGTCATCCTGGCCCTTCACTCCCTGAATTTTAAAGCGACGGTAGTCGCTCTTGCGCGGCACGCCCTTCACGAAGACAACCATACTGGCTACCGTGTTTGTCCCCTGCAAGGTGCTCACGTCATAACATTCGATGCGGAGAGGTGGCTCGAACAGATTGAGATACTGTTGCAGGTCGGATAGCGCCTCATTTTGTTTGCTCTCGTCGGCCTGCCACTGAGCACGCAGATGAGCCAGCATCTCGGCGGCGTTTTCGGCGGCCATTTGTACCAACTCCCGCTTCTGGCCCTTGCGCGGCACTTTGATCACTACGTTGGCCCCCCGCTTGCTGCGCAGCCAGTCACGGATAATCATCACTTCGTCCACTTGCTGCGGCAGCAATATTTCGGGCGGCACACTGCTCACCTGGTCGTAAAATTGTTTGACAAAACTGGTCATAACAGCCCGGTCATCTTCCTCGGCGGTTCCGTCCAGCAGAAAATATTCGCGCCCGATGAGCCGTCCGCCGCGGATAAAGAAGACCTGCATACAAGCTTCGGAATTCTGACGGGCAAAGGCGATCACATCCTCATCGGTCAGATCGGGGCTGACAACTTTTTGCTTTTCGACGACGCTTTCGATGGCCCGAAGCTGGTCACGAATGAGGGCCGCCTTCTCAAAATCAAGCGCTTCGGCCGCGACCTGCATCTGACACTGCAAACCAGCCACCACTGGCGCAGTCTGCCCAGACAGAAAGTCGCACAGCCCTTGGATGATGGCCCGATATTCTTCCTGATTCACGGCGCCGATACAGGGCGCAGCACAGCGTCCGATGTGATAGTAGAGACAGGCGCGCTCGTCATGACCGGTGATGTTGCGAGTGCAGGTGAGATAAGGAAAAATTTTGCGCGCCAGATCCAATGTCTGGTAGGCAGCCCCAGCAGCAGTGTAAGGGCCAAAATAGCGCGCGCCGTCCTCCAGAACGCGACGAGTGGTCGTAACGCGAGGGAAGGGATCCTGCCAGTTTACTTTGATGTAAGGGTAGCGCTTGTCATCTTTTAGACGAACGTTGTAGCGTGGCTGGTGCTTCTTGATCAGGGTGTTTTCCAGCAGGAGCGCCTCCAGCTCGCTGCCGGCAACGATGAATTCTATGTCGGCGATTTCCTGCACCAGCCGCCGGGTTTTAGGCGCATGCTGCGCCGACTGGTGAAAGTAAGAGCGCACCCGCGCGCGCAGATTCACCGCTTTGCCGATGTAGATGACTTTGCCAGCTTCATTTTTGTATAAGTAAACGCCCGGTTTAGTGGGCAGATTCTTGAGAATTTCTGTAAATTTCGTTTGGCTCATTTGGCTAGAATTATACCACAAACGCCTATTAGCTTCAACGCAGCTTGTGCCGCAGCCAAATGGGTAAGAGCAACGGTACCCCAAATTGCCAGGGAATAGTTACCAGGTGAATTTGGAGCCAACTTGCATCGGGCCAATACCAGCGCCAGACGTAATAAAAGAAGACGATAGAAAATTCAGACGTGAGGCAGAAGAAAAAAGTGCGCAGGCGAGCAGCCGATGTGAGTTTCAGCGCTGCCAGTGGTACCAGCCAGATGGGATACCAGATACGATAGCTGGCGCCCGTCATGAGATAGGCAAAATAGGTCAGGAAGCCGGCCGACGCCAGATCAAGCCGCCGACGCCAGACCTGGATCAGCGACCAGCCGAAGGTGGCCAGGAAAAGCAGTTGCCCAGTGGTACGGGGGGCATCCCAAGCCACGCGAGGCGGGAGAAGCTCACGCAAACCCATGCGCAGCGTTGCCGCAATGGTGTAGGTATATCGCTTCGACATTTCGTCGAGCACGCCAGCAATGCTCTCCCAGGGCGGCCAGAAGGGCAAATAGACGAGCAAAGTCAACCCGGCACCGATGGCTGCCATCCCAGCCAAAGCCATCCCACGCTTCTGCCAGGAGGGCTGGGCGCGCAGGATGGCAATCAACAGCAGGAGCGCCATCACAACTGCTGAGGCCTTGGTCAACACGGACAGCGATATCGCGATGACCGGTACAAACCAGCCGCCGAAGCGCCCCTGATAGGACTGCCGCTGCCAAAACACAAGCGCTAACAGCAGCCAGGCCAACATCACCAAATCGTTGTGGCCGTTGCCCAACCCTTGCAGCAGCAACAGCGGATTCCAGGCAAAGAAAAGGAGCGCACGCGCGTCGCCGCCTGTACCGCGGACGAGCGCGGCGACACAGACCAGGTAAGCCAGCAAGGCGACCACCTTATAGGCCATCGCCCCCGACACGGCACCGGTGAAGCCCAATCGCGCAACAGCCCCTGCCAGTAGTTCCCAGGCGGGGCCGTAGGGCGAGAGCGAGTCCTTCCACTCCCCCACGAAAGGCAGGAGGGGATCGCCCGGAAAGTGACTGGGGGAGACAGCCATAGGGTTAGCTCCGTAGACCACCTGTACGCGGGCGCGCATTACGTACTGAAAGAGGTCGGTGGCGGTGACCGGATAAAGCCAGATGAGCGTCACCCCAAAGAGCCAACTGAAGGCGAGGATCCCCCCCAGTGGGACACCCTCCGCTTGATCTGTCAGCCACACGGCGACGGCAAACAGCCCAAAGAGGAAGACCAGTCCCACTACCCAGGCGGCCCCCATCCATGGACGGTCTCGAGCGATTTGCTCCATATCAAAAGGACGGGGAGCATAGCCATACACGGTGAGGGGGAAGAGGAGAACGTAGATGAAATAGATGGCTTCGCTAATCAAGCCGATGGCGACCAGGGCCAGAGCAGGGCGCTGGCGTAGCCACGTTAGAAGTGGAGAACCAGTGCTTTGCCCACGAGATGTTGGGGGATGTAACATAGAGGCAAATCACCTGGCCCAGCGCAAGAGCCGCAACCCCTCCAGCCGCAGCACTCGCGGATAGAGGGCCTGGTAGATGCGACAATTGGGGGATTTGACGTCGTAGCGACCGGTAGCTCGGTAAGTCGCCAGGGGACAGCCCCCAGTGCACCCATAGCGCCAGATGCAATCCCGGCAGTCCTCCTTTTCGTCCACTGGTGGATTCTGGAGGCCAATTTGATCTGTCTGCACCACACCCAGGGGGTCCTCGGCCGCGATGCTGGTGACAGGACGCTCGACCTCCATCTGGCACTTGCTGACCATGCCCCGTTGATCGATAACCAGGTAATTCTGTCCTACCCCGCACGTCCGCCGATGGGGGGCTACAAAACTAGCGAGATCCACCATAGACCCCAGCAGGCTACGCCGGGGTAGGTTAGCCTCAATCACGTCAAAGGCACTATCCATCGCCTGAATGAGGCGCTCTTCCTCAAAGCGCAAATCGTGCCGATGGCCAGAGCACTCGTTCTCGCGGTAAAAGTAGAGACCGAAGGGCAAATCTCGCTCCAGCAGATAGGCCACCGCGTCGGGCAAACCGTCCAGATTGCGGGCGGAGACAGTTAGCGAGATAAAGGGTGTCACACCCTGCACCTGCAAGCGGTCGAGGGTGCGTGCTACGGCGACAAAGGACCCATGTCCATTGGGAAACTTGCGCTGTGCGTCGTGAGCAGAGCCGACGCCGTCGAGGGAGATCATCACCTGGATTCCCCGGCCACGCAGGGCCCGGATCAAGCTCTGGCTCAGAGCAACACCGTTACTAAGTAAAACAGCATTGAGACTGATGTTGAGACGACACGCCTGTTCTGCCGCATAGTCATGAAGGGAGAGGAGTGTTTTGGCATTGAGCGACGCCTCACCCCCGGCGTATTTGAGCTTCACCCGGCCCAAATGGTGACGAGTCGCGGAGCGGAAGACGGCATCAATCGCGCGCCGGCCGGTGTCGAGGTCAAGGGCACCATCGTTTTTACGCAGATAGCAATAATCGCAGCGCAGGTTACATTGATTGGTGACATGCAACCAGACAGCCAGGGTGTCAGAGGCAGGCGGGCCCCAAGAGAATAGCTCTGATTTGCCAGCCGGACGTAACAAGGCAAGAGCGGCCAGTTGCGCCGATGCCTGCCGGACGTGATTTGGATGCCAATCTGGGTGATCAGTGATCACTTGACCGATAGAACGAGCCGGGGCAAAAGCGGCCAGCAGGCGACTGGCCAGACTGTTGAGAACAGCCGGAACTCCTCCCACGCTATTGAAAACCAGTGCGTACCCTTCTTCCGAGATATCGCCGTCTGCCCACATTACTCGGCCGGCATTGAGGGGTGCGGTGTAAAGGCCAGGCCACGGTTGATAACGTGTGGCCACAGAAGGGAAGCCAACCGTTGGGGATACTGATGGCACCGGGATGGCGCAGTCACAGTCACAATCACATTGTCCGGCCGTAGCGAAGGTGGCGTCGCCTTGGGAGTGTTCCTCTGTAAGGTGGCTGATCACGCGAAACGGGGAGGGTGCGTTACTCATTTCAGGCCGTGCCTTTCCTGGCGATCTCCTGCCACAGACCTTCACGCTCCCCACCTTCGCCACGAGCATCCCGAATGCGCCGGCAAGCGTTCAGGAATTGAAGCCCGACAGCGTCTTTTCGCTCCAGTTCAAACTTCCTGGCGATCTGCCGGTAGGCTTCATCTACATCGGACGGGGAGAGGTAAGAGCCAAGCAGCCGTCGCAACACGCGATGGAAACCGCGCCGGTAGCGTTCGGACGGCGACTGATAGTAATCGGCCAGTGGGGTATAGGCCTGGGCGTAATAGGCAAAGGCCTGACGGAACTTATGGGCGGCGGTGGCGTCGTCATGGGTCTGGCGGGCGGTTACGGCCTCATCATAGGCCATGCTACCCAGGATTTCCGTCACGCTGCTGCGAAAGAGGGGGTGGTTGTGCTCGTCAGCGATGCGTATTACCTCGTCGGCCAATTCGCGGATCTGCGTCTTCAGCGCTTCACGCTCGTCGTCCGTCTCAGCCAGGGCGAGTTGATAGTAGCGCAAGAGACATATGTCGGCCCGGTTGTCGGCCAAACGATAGGGATTCTCACTGCCCTCCATCATAGCTTCGGCGCGCGCCAGGCAGTCGCCGGCCGCCTGTAATATGGCGCGCGCTTCGGCCAAGAGCCGCTGGCCCTCTTCCGCCTGCCCCTGGTCCAATGCCCGGCAGCCACGTCGGCCGCGCTCTTTGCCCCGCTTGCGCAGTTCGCAGCCATGCTCATTGAGAGCTTCAATCTGGCCCTCGGTGATGTCTCGCTCCAGAAAAATGGCCATAGCCTGATCATAATACATATCGGCATCGTCGGGGCGGTGGGTGCGACGGGCGATATTGGCCAAATCCACGTAGGTGAGTCCGACATGGCGCAAATCGGCACGGGCCTCCTGGAATTTCTCCAATGCCTTCTGCAAATACTCTTCAGCCTCAGCGTAAAGGCCCATATCCCTATGAATTTCACCATAGGTGTGATAGCTGAAGGCCAGGGGACCTGGCTCGCCCAGTTCAATGAGGACGGCCAGGGCCAGCTTACACAAGGCGTCAGACTTGTACAAGTCGCCCCACAAGCGATAGACGTAGGCCAGATTGTTCCGGATATGGGCCACATGCCGGAGCTTGTCGCGGCTATTGGGGAGTTCCGCCCATACGTCGAGGGCCAGTTGGTAATGAATCGCTGCTTGCTCCCAGTCACCCTGGCGACGGTAGACCTGGCCCAGGTTGTTGAGATTGCGGGCCAGGACATCGAGCCACTGCTTGCGTGCCTGTGACGCCGGCCGGCAGCGCTCGGCCAGCCTTCGCGCTTCGTCAGCCGCCGGGTGCAGGTAACTCAATGCTTCGTCACCGCTGCTGAAGAAACCCAGTGTGCCCAGCACCTCTAACTTCTGGGCATTTGTAATGCGATACGTCAATGCGCGGCCCAAAAGCTCCCGAGCCTCCTCCCGGAAGCGAGGATCCCGGATGAGAAAGCGCCCACGCTTGATAGAGATGTCGGGGAAATGAGCGTCGTCGAATTTGTCTCGAAATTCTCGTGAGGTGATAACGCTCAGCAAACGCTCGCAATCGGCCAGGCGCCCGGTGCTGAGGGCAGCATCAGCGGCGGCGCTGAAGAGCTGATAGCCCTGGTGCGGGGAGCGAGCCTCGTCCGGGAAGAGCCTCTGGTAGCTGTCGAAGTGAGCATCCAGGTAAAGCTCGTGGTAAAGCCACTCCGCCACTTTGGGAGAGGGACTGGTGGGCGTCAACTCGTCTCGACTCAGATAGTAGTCCACAGCCGCCCGGCTGAGACGCAAAAGCAGGTCAGGGGACTCCTGGGACAAGATGTAACGCTGCACGAGCCGGCGGGCTTCGTCGTGGAGCTGATAGCTGCGGGCCGTTTCGCGGTATTTGATGAGGCGGAATTTTCGATGTAACTCCTGCAAAATCGCCTCGGCCTCCTGAGGACTGAGGGGGGACTCGCCCTGGTAAACGTGGGCGAAGAGGTCGCCGTCGAAGCGATGATAAAGATGGCCCATGTAGGCCACAGCCTTGTTGCGAGGTTCGGCCAGGTCATTGAAACGCATTACCAGCGACCGGGCAAAGGTCTCGCTGGGAAGGTCCAACAGGTGCTCGGGCGTTTCGTCGTATTTCATCCAGTCGGCAGCCAGAGCCAGGTTGATGGGGACACCAGCCGATAGCCGCCACAACTCATCGGCGACAGCGGGCTCCAGGTCGAGGCCCAATTGCTCAAAATAGACGCGAGCTTCCTGCCGACTGAGCCCATCCAGGGGGTGGACCAGGAACTCCTGGCGCCGCTCGGACGGGATGAGCAATTGAGTTCGCCCGGCCAGCACGGCCACTACATATTGCAAATCCACCAGCAGTTCGTCCAGCAGCCAGCGGAGTACCGTATCGGGTGCCTGCTCGCAGGTGTCGAAGAAAAGCACTGTTTTGAGACCTGTCCGGTCGTAATTTTCAGCAGACAACCGGTTTAGGCAATCGTTAAAGGGCTTTTCCTGGTAAACGAAGTCATCAAAGTATCCAGGGCCCAAGTCGTGAATGATATCGTTCAAGATGTCGTCATGACTATAGTAGCGCAGGTCATAGAAATCAATCAATCGGGTGTGGAGGGCGCCCCGCTGTTGGCAGATGAGCTGGTATTGCCGCAAGAGGGTCGTCTTCCCCATTCCACCGCTGCCGAAGAGGTGCAATATCCAGGTAGGAGGGCCTTGATAAAAGAGCAAATCTTCAAAATACTCGATCTCTTGTTGGCGTCCGACGAACTGCCCTAATGCTATACCTGTCATCAAACACCTCCCGGCACTCCGGGAACGGCCTTCTCCCGGAGACAAGCCTATTTGGACGCCGCGACGTGGACGATCTTGCCCTCCTCGCTAGCCTCCACGAAAATCTGCACCATACGCTTTAGCGGACTGTCGGGCGGAGAAGCATAGGTAAAACAGAAGATAGCCGGCTTCTCCTGCGGGTAGTCGTCAGCGACAGCACTGTGTTTGGGAAGAAACCGGGCTTTTTGTTCCACGCGGACCTCAGGCTGGTTCAAGTCAATAAAAGGAAAGTAGCGCTTGAGGTAGGGTTCTACCACCTCTTGTTTGAGCGCCTCGGCACGTTCCTGTTCCTCAGGCGTTATTTCTTCACGCGCTCCGCTGCTGATTGGAGGCATATGCCTTCTCCTGTACTGTAACCGGGCAGAAGGGAATGAGGGTAGGATCGCCGTAGAGAACCAATTCCCAGAGAGTCTTGAAGTCCATGGGACGATGAGAAAAGCGATAAGCCAGGTGATAGTCGTCTTTGATCGCCTGCACAATCTCCCCAATCCGCCGCCCACGGGACATTGTTTGATTCGCTTCCACCAACTGCAGAAAGTTTTGGGCCAGCAGATCCGAGTACCGCAGAGACACACTCGGGTCCTGGTCGGGCAGGGGAATCACCGTATACGAGCGGGCGGTAGACCCGATGAAGGCTATGGCACCCTGGCGTAAGAAGCCCAGAGCCAGATTCCGCGCCGGCTTTTGGTCCGTGATGAAGCCGCCGTAACAGGCACCGCTGAAGACGACTGCGGGCGGCAGCAGCGGGATTTCGGCGACCGTCAAAGCCGGCGGCCTACAACGATCCAGATACAACGGACTGCCCCCGGCGGCTCCCAGAATCCACTCGCAGTTGCACTCACCGAGCCAATTGTCGTTATCTTTCTGCTGACCATGCAGATTGTAATAGTGCAGTGTTTTGCCGGTCAACAGGTCGGGACCCACAACATGGAGCGGAGCCGGGTTATCATCGGCGGATGGGACTCGACAAGGGGGACACTCGTACCAATAGCTCACGGCCGGCCAAGTAGCCTGGGATTGAAGCCGCCACGCCTGGGTAGTTAAGGCCAGCCGATGCACCAGGTCCCAACTTGTGCGGTGACAGCGAATCGCCCGCTGCAGCAATTCGATGACCAGGTCGTCTTGTTGTCCCTGCCCATGGGGAAAGCGACCGATTGGGTGCCTAGGTTTGTATAGATAATCATCCTCATAAGAAACGTAAGGATCGTCAGAGTAGATGAGGTGATCGTTGGTGACATCCTCTACCGGGTCAGGCAAGCGATAGAAGGGAACGACATCATCGCCGCCAAGGATGAAAGTGTAATCTGCCCTTTTCTCCTCTTGCAACTCGATCAAATGTCGTCGGATGCCCTCAGCCTCGGCCTCACTGCTTGTATCGGCCAGGCTGTCAGTACATACTAACTGCGTTCGGATTCCCTGGTGCTTGAGTTCCTTTTCCCAGCCGTCGAGCGTCGCCTGGAGTCGAGCCCAAAACTGGGGATCATCGGAACGACTCGCCTCCAAACGCGATTGGTTGGTAACGACCCGGATCAGCTTTTCTCCCTTGTTCAAGTTCCCCGGCATAAGTCTTCGTCCGTGAATGCGTTTTTGAAACAGACTAACCCTCTTTATTATACCACAAGTGTACTGCAGACACACACTGAGTTCACATGAAAATGGTTAAGAGTTGTAGCAGCAATTCTCATTTTGGCAGTGTAGCCCATAAAAAGTAGGACAAGCTGTTAGCTTGTCCCAGGGAACGACAAGCTAACAGCTTGTCCTACAAGATGCTGGCTTCAAAATGAGTATCGCTGGAGTTGTAGTAACACCCTTGACAAATTTCCGTCATGAACCTATCATATCAGTCATTGATGATATAATGATATAAAATGGAGTCTGTGCGATGTTAATCACTGCGGATACACAAGCCACCGATCTGAAGGCCAAGCTTTTTCGCGGCTTTTCCGACCCCTCGCGGCTTTCCATTCTGGAGACGCTGCGCGCCGGCCCGCTGACTGTCACCGAAATTGTAGAGGCGACCGAGCTCAGCCAGTCGAACGTTTCCAACCATTTGGGGTGCCTGCGCGATTGCGGCCTGGTTGCCCGCGAACAACAAGGCCGCTATGTGTACTATCAATTGAGCGATGAACGGGTGACCAGGCTGCTGTACCTGGCGGACGAACTGCTGGCCGACGTAGCCCGAGGCATCTACGAATGCACCCGCTACAACGTTCCTGTAGAGGAGTCTAACCATGGCTGATCCTGAAACCCTCGAAGTCCCCATCCAGGGCATGGACTGTGCCGAGTGCACGCTGCACGTTCAGCACGCGATTGCCGCCCTGCCCGGCGTCGAAGCGGTGAACGTCTTTTTAGCCTCGGAGAAAGCTATCATCCAACTCGACCCGGCCCAAACGGACATGCTGGCCATCCGCAAGGCCGTGGAAGAGGCCGGCTACTCTGTTCCAACGCCAGCCACGGCCCAATCTTCCGTGCCTCCCCTGGGCGATTTCACGCGTCGTGTTTTAGCTCTATTTGGGATCGTTTTTGGCGCGGTGCTGTTCATCGTGGTGGTGGGCGAGTGGTTGGGGCTGTTCGAGGCCATCACCCAACGCGTGCCGTGGCTCATCGGGTTGGCGATCGTGCTCATCGGCGGTTATCCTGTGTTCCGCAACGTCGTCCGCGCCACGCTCAAGGGGCAGGTCATCTCGCATACGTTGATGACCCTGGGCGTCCTGGCGGCCCTGGCCGTGGGCGAATGGGCTACCGCTGCCATTGTGGTGTTCTTCATGCGCGTCGGCGATTACGCCGAGAATTTCACCGCCGAGCGCGCCCGCCGCGCGGTGAAAGATCTGACCGCCATGGCCCCCCAGACGGCGCGGGTGGAGCGCGACGGGGAGGAACGCGAAGTGCCGGTCACCGAAGTAGCGGTAGGCGAGACGGTCATCGTGCGACCGGGCGAGAAGATCCCGGTGGACGGCGCCGTGATCGGCGGCCAGGCCACGCTGGATCAAGCCGCCATTACCGGCGAATCCATGCCGGTGGAAGTGGGACCAGGCGCCAGAGTGTTTGCGGCGACGCTGGCCCGCCTGGGGAGCCTGCGAGTGCGAACCACCCACGTAGGGCCCGACACCACCTTTGGCCGGGTGGTCAAGATGGTGGAGGAAGCGGAAGCGCACCGGGCGGACGTGCAGCGCGTCGCCGACAAGTTCTCGGCCTACTACCTGCCGGTGGTAGCGGGCATCGCCACGCTTACCCTGCTCATCCGTCACGACCCGCTGGCCACGGCTGCGGTGTTGGTAGTGGCTTGCTCATGTTCCTTTGCCCTGGCGACCCCAATCGCCATGCTGGCCTCTATCGGCGCCGGCGCCAGGCATGGCCTGCTCATCAAAGGCGGCAAGTACCTGGAGTCCCTGGCCCGCGCGGATGTGTTGTTGATTGACAAGACAGGCACACTGACTCTCGGCCGCCCGCAAATCACCGACATCCTGCCTCTAAACGGCGCATCCGAGCACGAGATTTTGACCCTGGTCGCCTCCGCCGAACGTTACTCAGAGCACCCGCTGGCCGAGGCGGCGCGGGCCAGCGCACAAGAGCGGCATCTGCCTTTGCATGAGCCGGAGCATTTCGAGGCTGTCCCCGGGCTGGGCGTGCGGGCGCGAGTCAACGGGGGCGTCGTGACCGTGGGCAACCGCCGCATGACCCCGGAGGCTTCGACCCTGAGCATGGCCGACGAGCTTGAAGCACAGGGCAAGACCTTGCTGTTCGTGGCCCAAGACGGCGAACTGGTCGGGGCGCTGGCCGCTGCCGATACCCCTCGCCCGGAGGTTCCCATCGCCCTGGCCGCCGTGCGCGCGCTGGGCGTAGGACACATCGAATTGCTGACGGGGGATAACGAACGGTCGGCGGCGGCCCTGGTCAGCGGCAAATTGGGAGAAGCTCTGCCCGACGTACACTACCGGGCTAACCTCCTGCCTGAGGACAAAATCGCCATCGTCAAAGCATACCAGGCCCAGGGCCATACGGTGGTCATGGTAGGAGACGGGGTGAACGACGCACCGGCGCTGGCGCAGGCCGACGTGGGCATCGCCATGGGCGCCGCCGGGAGCGACGTGGCCGTGGAAGCCGCGCACGTGGCGTTGATGCGCGAGGACTGGACGCTGGTGCCTGAGGTCTTTCGCATCGCCCACCGCACGCTGCGGGTAGTGAAGTTGAACATTGGATTTACGGCGCTGTACAACATGGCCGGGCTGTCGCTGGCGGCATTGGGCTTCCTGCCCCCCATCCTGGCCGCCGCTGCCCAATCGCTGCCCGACCTGGGCATCCTGGCCAACTCATCGCGGCTGCTGCGGCAGAGTCCGCAGCAAGGCCTGAGGATAATGAAAATTAAGAAAATAAACGGGTAACAGCAATCGCCTGAGGATAAATCCTCAGGCTGAGAGTTAAAGCCAGCTGAAGCAGGCTGAGCCTATACAAAGCTAAGTAAAATAGGGCGCTTTAGCGCACTTGAGCTTTTAGCCTTGAGCTTTAGATCGAGGCGGCAAGGCGCTAAAACCCCAGCTTTATACCCCAATAAGTTCTGAACCTTCATAATCCTCAGGCTAAGAGCTAAAGCCAGCTACCGATAGATACTATGAGAGGGTTGAAAAAAGAGGTCGTTTCTGGTAAGCTCCAT
>CAYTNQ010000025.1:0-22972 GCA_964439175.1 uncultured Anaerolineales bacterium
CCACCCGACCCTGGCCGAAGCGTTGAACAACCTGTTCATGACGATGGAGAGCTAGTTTTGAAGTGTATGCTTCACTTGGAGTCCATTTCAGGCAAACATTGAGTGACGCCCTTGGCTCTGGGCGTCACTCGGATTATCTTAAGCTCCTGACGGCGTGGCTGACTTTACCCCACCAGACGTGACCATCTCAGCTTCCAGGATCCATCGTACAAGATTGGGGAGCAGGTAAGGAATAAGGCGCCAGGACCGTCAAAACGGTAGTCTGGAACGTCGCCTAATATGAAGTGGACACAGGGAGGGTAATGATGACCAAACTGCAACAACTGGCCGATTTGGGCCAATCCATCTGGTACGATAACATCCGCCGGGCGCTGTTGGACTCTGGTGAACTCCAGGCGCTCGTCGAGGCGGGGGTGACCGGTGTCACCTCCAATCCCTCGATTTTCGAAAAGGCCATCGCCGGCAGTGCCGATTATGACCAGGCCCTGGGGGAGATCGTAAGCCAGGGCAAGTCAGAGGAAGAGATCTTTGAGGCGCTGGCCATCAAGGACATCCAACGCACAGCCGATTTGCTGCGCCGGGTGTATAATCAGACCCACGGCGCAGACGGCAATGTGATGATCAAGGTGCCGGCCACGCCCGCCGGTATACCGGCCATCGAGACACTGATCGGTGAGGGCATCACCGTCAACGTCACGCTCATGTTCTCGTTGGCTCATTACAATGGGGTAGCTGAACGCCTCGATCCGGCGCGCAGCTTGTTTATCGTCTCCACCGTGGTCGGCGGGCTGAAGGAACTGACGGAGGGGCTGGCGTGACGTTGCAATACTGGTTCATGCTACCCGCAGCCGTGCTCATCGCCACCATCGCCATGGCTTCTGGTGTGGAGGGCGCCACCTTCTTTTCGCCGCTCTTCATGCTGGCTCTGGGCCTGCCGCCCCAGGTGGCTATCGGCGCCGGTTTGATCACGGAGGTCTTTGGCTTCGGCAGCGGGCTTGCTGCCTACGCCCGCAAACGGCTGATCGACTACCGGCTGGGCCTGGCCCTGCTGGTGGTCACCATCCCGATGGCATTGCTGGGCACGTTGGTGTCCGGGTGGGCCAAGCCTGACATCCTCAAGGTGGTGCTGGGCGTGGGCCTGTTTGTCGTGGCTCTCAGCTTCTTGCGCGCGCCGGAGTACAAGGATGTCGCCCGGATGGACACCTACATCCTGCAAGAGTATGGCAGCGAAAAAGCCGAGACCTATCTGACCACGTCTGAAGGCGAAGAGATCCGGTACAAGGTCTGTAATCGTACCGAGGGACGGCTCATTGCCGGCGTAGGAGGCTTGTTCATGGGCATGGTCTCGACAGGACTGGGCGAGATGAACGGTTACTTTCTGCTGCAGCGCTGCCGGGTGCCGAGCAAGGTATCGGTGGCGACCAGCGTTCTCGTGGTAGCGGTCACTGCGTTGATTGCTTCCGCCGGGCACGTGTTCCAGTTCGTTCAGGCTGGCGGGGACGCCTTGAGCACGGTGTTGAGCATCGTCGTCTTTACCGTGCCCGGAGTGATCATTGGAGGGCAACTCGGATCGCGGATAGCCAGCCGCATTCCGCAGCGGGCGCTGGAGCTCGGATTAGCCGTCCTCTTCATCCTGGTCGCAGCCCTGACCTTGGTGCAGGTGGCCCTATGATCACGGCCATGATCTTTGACCTGGACGGGACCCTGGTGCAGACGGAGCGGCTGAAGGCTCTGTCCTACGCCCGGGCCACTGTCGAGCTGTGCCCGGGCCAGATCAGCGAAGCCGAGGTATTGGAGGCGTTCAAAGAGGTGGTGGGCCTCTCGCGCCGGGAGGTGGCCATCGCCCTGATGGAACGCTTCAACCTGGAAGAGGCAGCCCGAGAGCGTATGGCCGAGTTCGGAGTTGACACGCCCTGGCAGGCTTTTATCCAGGGGCGGATGCGCTTCTACGACGCGATGCTGGCCGATCCGGAGGTGGTACGCAATAACCAATGGCCGCACAATGTGGCCCTGTTGCACGAGGCGCGTCGCACTCATTGCAAAGTTGGGTTGGCTACGATGTCGCACTGCCCCCAGGTCAGGCGCATCCTGGAGATTCTGGGTTTGACCGAGGTCTTCGACATTGGAAAGGTTTCGAAAACAAGTTGCCCGATCCCACCCAGGGAGAACCGGCTTCAGGTGCCCATCCGCGCCGGGGAGAAGGACTTTGGGCACTAGAAAATCGACAAGAAGGGGAAGCCCTGTGCTGAAACGCGGCGATTCTGCTTCCGATTTTTCTCTGCCGACGGTGGACGGTCAGCCAGTGTCTTTGGGCGACATTCTGCGCCAGGGTCACAACGTGCTGCTGGTGTTCTTGCGCCACCTGGGCTGACTGCCCTGCCGCGAGCACGTGGCACAGTTGTGCCAATTCCAGGATGAGTTCGAACGGCTCAACACGAGGGTACTGATCGTTACCTTTGGCACCCTGCTGGCGGCTCAGGCGTGGCTGAAAGAGACCTGCGCGCCATTCCAACTGATTCTCGATCCGGAACGGACTGTCTACGACGCCTACGGGCTGGAGCGTTCTCTTCGGCGCTCATGGAACCTGCGGACGATCTGGCGCTACGCCCAGATCCTGACCAGCGGCCGGCAATGGCGCGGCATCCAGGGGGATTCCGCACAATTGGGGGGTGACTTTGTCGTGGACTCGGAGGGCATCATACGTCTGGCCTATCGCAGCCACGATCCCACTGATCGGCCGGCGGTGGAGAAACTACTGACCCTTTTGAGCGAACTGGAGAATTAGGAAACATGAATGAGCCCTACGATCTGGTCATCGTCGGCGCTGGCTCGGGCGGGTTGTCCGCCGCAGCCTTTGCCGTCCAATTGGGAGCGCGCGTCGCCCTGGTGGAGAAGAACCGCATCGGCGGCGATTGCACCTGGAGTGGCTGCGTGCCGAGCAAGACATTGCTCAAAACGGCCAAGGTGGCTCACGAGATGCGCACCGCCGACCGCTACGGGCTGCCCCCTGCCCAACCGCTGGTGGATCTGAAGGCAGTGATGGCCCACGTGCGAGATGTGATCGGTGAGATCGCCATTGAGGAATCACCGGAGGTGCTGCGCGCAGAGGGCATCGAGGTCGTGCTGGGCGAGGCGCGTTTCGTCGATCCGCATACCCTTATCGCGGGTGATACGACATTGGCAGCGCGCCGCTTCCTGATCACGACCGGAGCCCATCCCTTCATCCCGCCCATCGCCGGGCTGGACAAGGTAGGCTATCGAACCTACGAGAGCATCTGGAGTCTGGAGAAACTGCCTGGCCACCTGCTGGTCGTGGGCGCGGGGCCAAGCGGCTGCGAGATGGCCCAGGCCTTCCGGCGGCTGGGAGCGGAAGTGACGTTGCTGGCCAGCCGTGATCGCCTCCTGCCCCGCGACGATCCACAGGCCTCGCGCGTCCTGGGCGAGGTGTTTGATGTCGAAGGCATTCGTGTGCGGTACAACGCCCGAGTCGAGCATGCCTGGCAGGACGAGGCCGGCATCCATGTGGGCGCGGCAGGCGACGAGTTGGAGGGCGATGCGCTGCTGATCACCTCGGGGCGCAGGCCAACCGTGGCCGGCCTCGATCTGGAAAAGGCCGGGGTCCTCTATTCCGAGCAGGGCATCCAGGTGGATGACAATCTGCGCACCAGCCGGCGGCACATCTATGCCGCCGGCGACTGCACCGGCGGACTTCAGTTCACTCACTATGCAGGCTGGCAGGCGACCCTGGCCGTGCGCAACGCCCTGCTGCCTGGAGCGTCCAAGGGGGTGACTGATCAGGTGCCCTGGACCACCTTTACCGACCCGGAAGTGGCCCACGTCGGGCTGACGGAGCCGCAGGCGCGGGAACGGTTCGGCGATGCGATCATGACCTGCGACTGGCCGATGGCCCGCGTCGACCGGGCGCGAACCGATGGAGACACGGCCGGCTTTATCAAGCTCGTTCACAAGCAGGATGGGGCCCTCCTGGGTGCGACGATCGTGGCCAGTCGCGCCGGGGAGATGATCCACGAGTGGATCGTGGCCCTGCACGAAGGGATCAAAGTGGGTGATCTGGCCAGTGCCATCCACGTCTATCCTTCCTACTCGGCGGCCGGTCAGCAGGCGGCAGCCGCTATCCGCATCGACCGATTGCTGAGCGGCACATCTGGCCGTGTGGTACGTGGTCTCGCCCACCTGATGCGCTGAATCGGCAGACAAAGGAGAACAACGTTGACTGTCCCTATCAAACAATCGACCCGCAAACACATCTTGCACGAGATCACCCGCAGCCTGTGTCCAGATTGCCGCCGGCAGTTCCGGGATGACCCAGAGCGGGCCGTGGTAGACACGCAGGTGCTCATCCGCGATGGTGCCGTGTATCTGCGCAAACGCTGCCCCGAGCACGGCTGGCACGGGGCCCTGGTCCTGTCCGATGCCCAATGGTACCTGGACGCCCAGAAGCACAACAAGCCGGGCGCCACCCCTTACGACTTCAGCATGGAGACGCGCAAGGGATGTCCCTTCGACTGCGGCCTGTGCCCGGAGCACCACTTGGGCTACCGCGAGCAAGTGCGGCTCGAACAGGTGGCACTGCGATGACCGGTATGACTACGGACCGCGAGATCAAAGTCTGCTGCGCCATCTTCTATCAGAGCGACCTGGTGCGGATGCTGCTGGGTGACATCTTTCATCCTGGCGGGTTGGCCCTGACCCGCTACCTGGGGGCGCGCATCGAGCTGGGGCCCGGGGATCAGGTGCTCGACGTGGCCTGCGGGCGCGGCGCCTCCGCCGTACAGCTAGCCGAACAGTTTGGCTGTCACGTCACCGGGCTGGACTATGGTGCGGAGAACATCGCCGCCGCCGAGGCCCACGCTGCCGAAAGGGGTGTAGGAGCTCTGACCAGCTTTCGTCAGGGGGACGCGGAAGGGCTACCCTTCGACGGCGGCACGTTCGACGCGGTCATTTCCGAGTGCAGCTTCTGCACCTTCCCAGACAAGGCGATGGCCGCAGCCGAGATAGCCCGGGTCTTGCGTAGTCCTGAGCCGGCCGAAGGGAAACCCGGTGGACGCCTTGGCCTGACGGATATGACCGTGAGCGGCCGGCTGCCTGAGGACACGCTCTGCGAATCGCTGCTGGCCTGGGTGGCTTGCGTGGGCGGGGCCGGCACTCTGGAGGAGTATGTGACCACACTGCAAGCTGCTGGTTTTGTTGATTTTGGCATTGAAGACCGGCGCGACGCCCTGCTGGACATGGTGCGTGACGTGCGGCGCAGGCTGCTGGGCGTCGAGCTGGCGGCCGGACTGGGCAAACTCAGCCTGGGAGATCTTAACCTCGACGAAGGTAAGCGGCTGGCTCGTCGGGCCGTCGAATTGATCGAGGGCGGCATGGTAGGCTATACCCTTATCACAGCCAGGAAGGAATAGGAAATGTTAAATCTAAGTGGGGAGTTCAACCGTCAACTACTGGTTGGGCCTGGAAGCGTATCGCGGCCTGGACGCGGTGGACGACAACTTCTCACCTGGATGGATGCCAGGCTGGGCGACTGGGTGGTCACCCCACGCACCGGCAAGGTTGTTGAGATCAACGCGCTCTGGTACAATACGCTGTGTGTCATGGCGGATGTGGCCGCCAGGCTGGGCGAGCCCTCGGCCGGGTATGCCGGCCTGGCCACCCAGGTGGGGAGCAGTTTCGGGCGCTTCTGGAACGATGCACTGGGCTACTGCTATGCCGTGGTCGACGGCCCAGGCGGAGATGACGCCAGCCTGCGGCCCAACCAATTGCTGGCCGTTTCGCTGCACCACAGCCCGCTGGATCGTGCCAGGCAGCGGGCTGTCGTCGACGCCTGCGCCCGTCACCTGCTGACCTCCCACGGCCTGCGCAGCCTGGTGCCGGGGGATGCTGCCTATGTGGGCCACTATGGCGGCGATCAACGCAGGCGCGACGCGGCCTATCACCAGGGCACGGTCTGGGCCTGGCTGATAGGCCTCTTCGTCAGCGCGCACCTACGGGTCTACGGCGACCGTGCCCTGGCGCGCTCCTACCTGGAGCCGCTGCTGGACCACCTGGCCGGCGGCTGCGTGGGCAGCATCAACGAGATAAAGGAATCACGGATGTCAACATCCACCTCCGAACATCACCGTCTGGCCGAATATCGCCAGGGTATAAGCAATTGGAAAAATTGGGGCCCCTACCTCAGCGAGCGAGCATGGGGCACCGTCCGCGAGGATTACAGCGAGCACGGCACGGCCTGGGATTATTTCCCGCACGACCACGCTCGCAGCCGCGCCTATCGCTGGAACGAGGATGGCCTGGCCGGCATCAGCGACCGCGGCCAGTACCTCTGCTTCGCTCTGGCCCTGTGGAACGGTCGTGACCCTATCCTGAAGGAACGGCTCTTCGGGCTTAGCAGCCCGGAAGGCAACCACGGCGAAGACGTCAAGGAATATTACTTCTACCTGGACAACACACCTACCCATAGCACCATGAAGATGCTGTACAAATATCCCCAGGCGGCGTTTCCCTACGCCGATCTGGTGGCCGAGAACCGGCGCCGTGGCCGGACCGGTTTCGAGTACGAGCTGCTGGACACCGGCGTCTTCGAGGACGACCGCTATTTCGACGTCTTGGTGGAATACGCCAAGGCCGGCGAGAATGACATCCTGGCCCACGTCACCCTGGCCAACCGGGGGCCGGAGGCGGCGGCCTGCCACGTCCTGCCGACGCTGTGGTTCCGCAACACCTGGAGCTGGGGCTACGGGACCGGTCCCATGGGGGACGTGCCTGGCAAGCCCCTGCTGTGCCAGCTCGACGGCCCCCCCGGTGCCCTGGCCGTCCTGGCCAGCCACCCGGCGGCGGGCGAGTATGTACTCTACGCCGAGGGCGCCGAGGCGCTGCTCTTCACCGAAAACGAGACCAATACGGAGCGGCTGTGGGGCGTGCCGAACCGTACAGCTTACGTCAAGGATGCCTTCCACCGCTACCTGATCCAGGGCGAGGTGGAGGCCATCAACCCGGCCGGGGAAGGCACCAAGACCGCCGCGCTCTACCGGCTGGAGGTACCGGCGGGCGGCAGCGCCGCCATCCGTCTGCGCCTGACCAATCGGCAGGCTGATCGCCCTTTTTCGGACTTCGAGGCGATCGTCGCCCGGCGCCAGGCCGAAGCCGACGCGTTCTACGCGGCGGTGCACAAGCCTGGCCTGCCTGCACCTGCCCGCCCTGGCTCGCGCCAGCGGGCCGGGGGGGCGCAGGCACAGGTGAGCGAGGACCAGCGCCGCGTGCAGCGGCAGGCGCTGGCCGGCATGCTCTGGTCGAAGCAGTTCTACTACTTCGACGTGGAGCAGTGGCTGGATGGCGACCCGGCCATGGCGCCCCCGGCCGCCCGCAAGGCCGGCCGCAATCGTGATTGGGTGCACCTGAATAACTTCGACGTGATCTCCATGCCCGATAAGTGGGAGTATCCCTGGTATGCGGCCTGGGATCTGGCCCTGCACTGCATCCCACTGGCCATGGTCGATCCCGACTTCGCCAAGCGGCAGCTCGTGCTCATGACCCGCGAATGGTATATGCATCCCAACGGCCAGCTTCCGGCCTACGAATGGGCCTTCGGCGACGTCAACCCGCCGGTGCACGCCTGGGCGGCGCTGAGGGTATACCAGATCGACGCCGCGCTCAACGGCGGGCCCGACCGGTCCTTCCTGGAGGGCGTCTTCCACAAGCTGCTGCTTAACTTCACCTGGTGGGTCAACCGCAAGGACCACGACGGCAACAATGTCTTTCAAGGCGGGTTCCTGGGGCTGGATAACATCAGCCTGTTCGATCGCAGCACCGGGCTGCCCACCGGCGGCCACATTGACCAGTCGGACGGCACGGCCTGGATGGGCTTCTTCAGCCTGGAGATGATGCGCATCGCCCTCGAGCTGGCCATCGCCAATCCCGTCTACCAGGACCTGGCCACCAAGTTCTTCGAGCATTTCCTGTCCATCGCTACCGCCATGACCGCCGCCGGCCACGCCGGCCACGCCCTGTGGGACGAGGAAGACGGCTTCTTTTACGATACCCTGCACCTGCCCGACGGCCGCATCTTGCCGTTGCGGGTGCGCTCGCTGGTCGGACTGATACCGCTGCTGGCGGCCGAGGTGCTGCTGCCAGACATGCTGGAGAGGATGCCCGATTTCGCCCGCCGCACGCACTGGTTCCTGGAGAACCGGCCGCACCTGAGCGGCAACATTGCCAGCTTTCACACGCCCGGCCAGGACCGATGTTATCTCGCCTCCATCGTGACCCCCGAGCGATTGGTGCAGGTGCTGCGTTATATGCTGGACGAGGGCGAGTTCCTGTCGCCCTACGGCATCCGCTCGCTATCGAAGCACCACCAGGCCAACCCGGTGAGCCTGACCGTGGGCGGAGGGTCCTTCAGCATCGGCTACCAGCCGGCCGAGTCGCAGAGCGGCCTCTTCGGCGGTAATTCCAATTGGCGTGGCCCTATTTGGTTTCCCATCAACTTCCTGCTCATCGAGGCGCTGCGGCGCGCTTATCGGTACTACGGCGACACTTTGAAGGTAGAATGCCCAACAGGCTCGGGTCGAATGATGACGCTCACTGAAGTGGCCGACGAACTGGGGCAACGGCTGGCTCGACTGTTCTTGCGTAACGGGCAGGGCAAGCGACCGGTATACGGCGGCCTGTGCAAGTTCCAGGACGATCCGCACTGGCGCGACTACATCCTTTTTTACGAGTACTTCCACGGGGACAACGGCGCCGGCCTGGGCGCCAGCCACCAGACAGGCTGGACCGGCCTGGTCGCCTGGTTGATTCAGGAGGCAATGAATGAGTGAGATGTTTGATTTCACCGATCAAGTAGTGATTGTGACAGGCGCCAGCGGCAACCTGGGCGGGGCCGTGGCCGAGGCGTTTCTGGCCGCCGGGGCGCGACTGGCCCTGCCAGATCGCTCCCCCGACCGGCTGCCGAAGCTCTACCCGGACCTGGCCGGCACTGAGCGCCACTATCTGGCCGTAGGGATCGACGTGACCCAACCGGCTGATGCCAAGCTATTGGTTCAAGAGACTTTGCGGCGTTTGGGCCGGATCGACGTCCTGGCGCACACGGTGGGCGGTTATCAAGCCGGCGCAGTGCCGCACGAGACTTCCCTGGAGACGTGGGATGCCATGCTGAACTTGAATGGTCGAGCCACGTTCGTCATCAACCGGGCGGTCGTGCCGGCCATGCTGGCGCGCGGTCGCGGCAAGATCATCAACACCGCGGCGCGCTCGGCGTTGGCGAGCGGGGCCAGGGAGGTCGCGTACAGCGTCTCCAAGAGTGCCGTGGCCCGCGTCACCGAGAGCATGGCGGCGGCCTACAAATCTCGCGGCATCAACGTCAACGCCATTCTGCCGGGCACCATCGACACGCCGCAGAACCGGGAGGCGATGCCGGATGCCGACTATAGCCGCTGGGTCAACCCCGAAGCGTTCCTGGCCTCTGAGGCGGCGTCACCCATCCACGGCGCGCTCATTCCGGCCTATGGATTGAGCTTAACCCTACCCAAGATATGAGGAGCAAAAGACTATTCATGCCATTTCCTTATTACAGTGGCGACGTCCCCTGGCTTACTACAGAACAGATGATCGAAGTGGATCGGGCGATGGTCGAGGACTACCAGATCGAGTTGATCCAGATGATGGAGAACGCCGGCCGCGCCCTGGCTCACCTGGCCCGCGAGCGTTTCCTGGATGGCGACCCACAGGGCAGGCAGGTAACTGTGTTGGCGGGCAGCGGCGGCAACGGCGGTGGGGCGCTGGTCTGCGCCCGGCGCCTGCACAACTACGGCGCCGGGGTACAGGTCTACGTGACCCGGCCTGATGCCGACTTCAAACCCGTGCCGGGCCATCAACTGGACATCCTGCACCGCATGGGCGTGCCGGTAGCCCTGGCGGACGCCATCACCGGCGCTATCACGCCTGACCTGATCGTGGACGGCGTGATCGGCTATAGCCTGAAGGGCGCCCCGCGTGGGGCGTCGGCCCACCTGATCCGCTGGGCCAACGCTGCAGGGGCGCCCATCCTGGCCCTGGATGCTCCCTCTGGCGTTGACATCACCACGGGAACTGTCTTCGCCCCGGCGATTCAAGCGACGGCTACCATGACCCTGGCCCTGCCCAAAGCAGGGCTGCGAGCGACTGGCGTGGAGGCGCGGGTCGGTGAACTCTATCTGGCCGATATTGGCGTTCCCTCCGAACTGTATGCCGAACCGGCGTTGGCTCTCCAGGTGGGGCATATCTTTAGCGCCAGCGACATCGTTCGGTTGCGTTAACCCCGGAGGTAAAAGATTGACGGATCACATCACCCAACTCTATCCCCTGCCCGGCCAGGAGCGGCCCTTGAAGGGCACCTATCTGGCCCACCAGCTCAGGCGTTACAGCCAGAGCAGCGGTAGAGCGTTTATGTACAGCAACTTCATCACCAGCTTAGAGAGGAGGCAATTTTGAGTACCGATTTAGCGAGCCTTGCTATGTCAACCCCTATAACACAAGACCTAAAGAAGGACGCCGATTACGTGTTCTATGAACTCACCCGCAGCATCTGCCCTGAGTGCCGGCGAGTGATTGACGCAAAGATTTTACTCCGTGATAACAAAGTCTACATGCACAAGCACTGTCCAGAACACGGCAACTTCGAGGCGCTGGTGTATGGCGATGCTCAGGCGTACGTCAGCTCGGCCAAATTCAATAAGCCGGGCACCATTCCCCTCAACTTCTCAACTCAGGTCAACCATGGCTGTCCTCACGACTGTGGCCTCTGCCCGGATCACCAACAGCACGCCTGCTTGGGGATTATCGAGGTCAACAGTGCCTGCAATATGGATTGCCCACTTTGCTTCGCCGATGCGGGCCGCGGCTTCAATCTGACCCTGGAGGAAGTCGAGGCCATCCTGGATCACTTTATGGCGACTGAGGGCAATCCGCAGGTGGTGCAGTTCTCCGGGGGTGAGCCCTCAATCCACCCCCAGATTATTCCAATGCTGCAGGCTGCCCTGGCACGTAACATCAATTACGTGATGCTCAACACCAATGGCAGACGCATTGCCAACGATGATCAATTTCTGGCCGAATTGGCTAACATCCGTCCAGCGATTTACTTCCAGTTTGATGGTTTCGATCGAGAGACCTATCGTATCATTCGGGGCGAGCCTGACATCCTGCCCGAAAAACTGCGCGCGCTGGATCGGCTGGCCGAGGTTGGCTGCCCTACCATCCTCGTACCGGCTATAGAGCGAGACGTCAATGAGCACGAAGTCGGGAGGATTGTGCAGTTCGGCCTGGAGCATCCGGCTGTCAAAGGCATCAATTTTCAACCTGCCTTCCACGCCGGCCGCTTCGGTAAGCACGATCCACTCCAACGTATGACCAATCCCGACCTGCTCAAGCTGATTGAGGAGCAGACGAATGGTACGTTCCTGGTATCCGACTTCGTCCCGGTGCCTTGTTGCTTCCCCACCTGCAACTCGGTGACGTACGCCTATGTTGAGGGTGAGACGGTCACCCCATTGCCACGCCTCCTCGACGTGGATGACTACCTTGACTACATCTCCAACCGGGTAATACCTGATCTGGGAGCTGAGATCAGACATGCGCTCGAGGGACTTTGGTCATCGTCGGCTGTGCCCGGCTCGGAGAAGTTACTTCAGGAGTTTGCGCTTTCTTGTGCTGCCTGCGGCCTGCCCGATGGCGGCCTCGATATTGCTGGGCTGGGAGATTTCGTGTTTATGATCATGCTACAGGATTTCCTGGATCCGTGGACTTTTAACCAGAAGAACTTGATGAAGTGCTGCAAGGAGATTCTGTTGCCTGATGGCAAACAGATTCCCTTCTGTGCTTACAACAACGTTGGCTATCGAGAGCAAGCGCGGGCGCAGCTCGCGGCTCAGGAACCGGCGCGTAATCGTGCCCGGCGCGAGGGTGTTTCGTTTCAGCCGGAGCCGCTGACCTTCTCCTTCGGGCGGCCCTTCGACAGGAATGGGAGAAATGGCCCAAAGAGGTGAGAGCGATGAGCAAGACCCTTCAAACTGCTGATCCTTCCACGCTCAAGATGTGCTGCGCTCCCGTGAAATGGTGAACGATGAACTGGGCGGTATCCCTATCTTGGTTACCTGGTGACCGATCTGCTATACCGGTCTCGTGCATAACCGGCGGATTGATGGAGGGACATACATCTTTATCAGTTTTTCGAGGCTTCAATCAATGCCTGCGTCAGCTCCACCAACTTGTCCCTGGTTAGCAATCCGGTCCACTTTTCGAAAATCTCCCCGTTGGGCTTGATGAAGACGGTGGTGGGCATGCCGATCACCTGGTAATCCCTGACCACTACCGCATCCGGGGTGGTGCCGGCCGGGTAAGTGGCTCCAACCTCCTCGAGCAGGGCCAGGGCGTCCTCGTGCGCTCCCAGCCCGGTGAAAGCGCCGACATCCACTCCGACCAGGAGCACCTCCTCGCCGTATTCCGCGTACACCTCTTGAAAGTCCGGCATCTCCACGCGGCATGGGGGACAGAGGCCGGCCCAGAAGTTGAGAATCACCGGCTTCTCCTGTCCCAACAAATCCGCAAACTGCACCTCTTGCCTTCCTAGCACATCCTGGCCCTGGTAGAGGGTGATCTGGAAATCCGCGGCCAGCTCACGGCTGCGGTTCGATGGCTGGGAAGCCATTGCCGGCTCCGGCAAATCGGAAGTTGTGGAGGAGGTAGCGTTGGGCTGACCGGGAGCGCTACACGCCGCTAACAACCCGATGGCGGCGGCTACTGCACCGATCAAGGCAAAGAGTTTCTGACGCCTTGGGGCTGCACTCCCCCCCCCCGCTCTGTGCTGAAGTTGCTTGATACCCGTGCTGGATGAGTTGCATCCGTCTTCATAAGTATACCTCAGGCTGGTTGGTAGATCCGTGTCTCCGGCTTAAAGGCTGCCCAGGAGAACCAGAAATGGTTGATGCTGACGACGGGCGCCAACTGGCTGCTTGCCAAGGGGCCGCTGACGGCCTGGCCCAACACGTTCCACTCGCTGCCGGTCTCCTCGTCAGCGATCCGCTTGCCATCGAAGCGAAAGGTCAGGGTTTGCCCATCGATCTCCCGTGAGAAGGCATTGGCCGCGCCGACGTCACGGCCCAGGGCAACCGTATCCGCGTCCAGGGCTGAGGCGGTGCCAGGGGCCCACAGCACAACCAGCGGCGTGCCATCCACGCTGTCGTTGACCACGCCCACTTCCTGCAAAACATCGTATGGGTAGGCCACCGCTTCCCCGTTCAGGTCAACTGTCAGCACACGCGCCATAGGGGGCAGCACTCCCGGTGTCTCAGGGCCAACGTACAGAAAAGGCGACCGGTTAACGTCGTCATAGCCGGCATACGGGTTGTTCCCATAGTTGCGCCGGTAGCCTGTTTCGCGGGAGAGAACCTTCCCCTCGGGATACGCCTCCTTAAAATCAGACCAGGCGACGATGGAGGCTGGCAACAGCTTTAGTTGCTGGCCGGTGAACTCGCCGGCGATGGCCTCCCCGCCGGCCTGTTGCCACCACGATTCGGTCTGCCGGTCGTACATTATCAGATTGCTGAAGCGCAGCCGTCCGGTCGTGCCAAAGTCCAGCACCCGCCCGTCCACTGTCCTCTCAAAGGCGATGGCGGTGTTGCACAAGGGGCAGAAGGTTACCGTCGCCGGCACGTCACCTACCGTGTCGTTGACGATCTCATGCCACATGAGAATCTGGAGAGGGTAGGCGCGCACATCATCGCCAACTTGGAACAGAATCACCGGCTCTTGGGGTTGGAGCCAGGCATCCGCTTCGTCAATGCGGATGAACTTGGGCTCATCGATGGCCGGGATACCGTCTTTGGGCGGCCCCCCGGATAGGATCTCGCGATAGGGCACACTGTGTTGGCTGAAATCCGTCCTGAACTGGCTGGCGCCAGGCGGAAGGGGCTCCTCCGGTAGCGACGTGGGAGCCTCAGAGGCAGCGGCTGGTGGCTGCGGAGTGGGCGAGGGCTTCGCGGCTGGAGAAGATATTTGGGTGGGAGTGGCCGCTTCCACAGCAGCCGGCGATGCCTCGTCAGCCAGTTCTGCTGATGGGCCCTGCAAGGCCTGTCCACAAGCGGTCAAAGCCAGGGCCAACAGACTGATGAACAACCAGAGGGTCAAACGCATCCTATTACCTCCTGCGAGGTAGATCTGTCTTCGCTCACCATGTTAGATTAGACAAGGAGGTAATATCTTACCCGTAATGAGTAAAGCGTAGGGTGAGGTACGCCACGCCTTGGAATAGGCCGGGGTCGATAGTAGGGAACGAATTCGAGGTTAGTAGTGTGCCTGTTCGCCGGGTACACTCAGGCACCGAAAACGCGCGGCCGAGGCAATCATGGCCGCTTATGCGAGGGTCTGCAATGCAACCAGCAATGCCTGGAACTCTTCACGACAGTCGCCGCAGCGCTCCAGGTGGTCTTGGACCAGGGGCATCACCTCGGCCGCGTTTTTGCCGGCCAGTACCAGTTCGACGAAGCCATCCAGTTGCTCGAATCCCCAGAGGGGAAAGGCCAAAATCGGGGATATTCTACCATCCTACCATGAACAGAGCACTGGCGCGATGAACGTGAGGTACCGCCTTCCTCAGCCAGCGGGCCACCACCCCCTGGAACAACGCAGCGCCGATTGTCACTGCCACCAGGATGGTGCCCATTCCCAGGGCGTAGCCGATGAACTGACTGAAGGAAGCCAGCAGCCCCTGGCTGGCCAGCGAACTCGCCACAACCACCAGAAAGATGGGCAGCGTTTGATGAACATGCTCGCCACTCAGACCTTCCTCAATCGCTACGTGGCCGACCACGGTGGCTTGCCCCCGCAGATCGCTGCACTCCTTCGCGACTTCGCAGCCCAGGATTTATGACCGGATCTCAAAGAAGACGTGTTGACACGCCTGATCGGGGCTTGACAAAAGACGAATCATGTAGTATACTTAGTATAGATAGTATACTAGGTATAAAGAGTATGATATTATAGCTAGTGTAGCCGATGAATAGCTCTTTTATCCTCAAGATTCTTTGCTACCTTTTGCGCATATGACCATACTTTGTAGCTATCACGTTCCGCTCTGAGTGGAACAGAGCGTAGACTTGTCAGAGTTGCACAGCCAAAAAGTGGACTAAACCCGCGCATTTTGAGACAAAATCGGCCTACATAACTCGGAACGCTTCTATGGAATGCTTTCCTGGTATACTGGGACAGCCGGATATGCACTATCATAGGCGGAATTTCAGCCTCGTAATTCTTGGAAGGGCCCCATGTATGAACTGAAACAATCGTCGGTGAAACCCTTGTATCAACAAATTCAGGCAGTGTTGGAGCGCCAAATCTTACAGCAGGAGTATAAACCCGGAGAGCTCATTCCTTCCGAAAGTCAATTATGTAAACAGTTCAATGTCAGTTCCATCACTGTTCGCAGGGCGCTCCAAGAGCTAGTTAGAAACGGCTTGATTTATCGCCGTCCTGGTATCGGAAGCTTCGTCTCTTCTGACGCGAAGCAGTTATCCTTGTTACTCCTCGTTTCCGGCTTTACTGATGCACGCTGGCATGCCAATCTCTTCGGTGAGCTGATTGGGGGTATCGCGAAGATAACATGGGAACATAGTACCACGCTTTCCGTCGTGCATGTCCCGCCAGGATTCCACAATATAAGGTCATATCTGTACTCAGTGATTGAAGAAGGTGCATTTGACGGCATTCTGCTTAGGGTAGCAGGAGACCTGGAAGAGGATTATTTGATTCCTCTACTTGAAACAGGATGCCCTTATGTTAGCATTAAGCGTTATTCGCCACACAGGGAGATCAACTGCGTTGTCCACGACGATTTGGCGGGTGCTTTCAGAGCGACAGAGTATCTCATCAAGCTGGGACACACCAGGATTGGTCTGATTAGTGCTCGACACACAGTTGTGGGAAGGGATAGAAGTCAGGGGTATCTTAAAGCCCTTGAAGCGTATGGGCTTGAGGCAGACCCTATGCTTATCCGCCACTCCGATTCGTTCGTAGAAGAAGAGGGTTACAGAACAACAGGCGAGCTGCTTAGCTTAGAAGAAAGGCCCACGGCTATTTTTGCCACTAGCGATAGGCTAGCTCTTGGGGCATATGGCGCAATTGAGAAAGCAAGTCTGCGAATCCCTCAAGATATGGCTATCGTTGGTTATGGCGATATTCCTCCAGCCTCCCTGTTGTCGCCTCCGCTCTCGACGGTAAAAGTGTCTTATCGCGATGCTGGCATTCAAGCTGCTTCCCTTCTGTTGGACATCATAACCTACAGAGTCAAGCCTCCTAAGCGAATAGTTATCGAGTCTTCGTTGATTGTACGCGGATCATCTTGAGACAGCAGGCCAAGTTAGCGGATGCACAAAGCTGTTGGACACAAATCCATGGGGAACTTGAAGTGTTCTGGCTGACAATAGTCTCAGCAACAAAGGAGGACGCCTTATGAAAATCGCGATCGGAAGTGACAACGCCTGCCACTTGAGTGATGAAATTATCAAGCATCTAGAAGCTAAAGGAATGACGGTTGAACGCTACGGTGCTCTGGTGCGAGCTAAGGCTGACTATGTAGATGGCGCTAGAGAGGTGGCTGAGGCTGTTGCGTCTGGATCCTGTAACGAGGGCCTGCTTTTCTGCACGACAGGTACGGGGGCGAGCATCGTTGCCAACAAGGTTCCTGGGATTCGAGCAGCCCTTTGTATGGATTCGTTTTCGGCCAAGATCGCTAGGTTGGCGAACAATGCAAATGTTCTCGTTCTTAGTATTAGGCTGACAGGTGAAATTCTGGCGAAGGAAATTGTGGACACTTGGCTTGAGACAGATTCTTCGACTGCCGCTCCTTGGCGAGTGGAATTTCATCGTAAAGTGGACGAAATAGACAGGCAGTATCGAAAGAGACCGTGACCTGCATCAATAGTATCTAACACAACGTGCAGAGGCCCAGCTCTAACGGTGGCATTACAACTGGAATAATCCCAGACCGATTGTACTTTGCGGAACGCCACCGGGGTTGGGGGTGGCTATCTGTGAGTAGTGCGTATGGATTTCGTAGAGTATCTACTATTGCCTAACTTGGCCCAGGCGACTGTGTGACCAACAGACCTTGGTTCTACTTGTCATATGGAAACTGCGTTTGTAGCCACCGTGTCAGTACCGCTATTGAACCCTAAGCCGCAAAAGAAAGGAGACTAAAAAGTGGCAGAGTGGAAAGGTGTCTGGCCCATCGTACCCACCCCATTAACCGAAGATGAGGAGATAGATGAGGAGGGGCTGCGACAAGTTATCAACTATGAAATTGAAGGTGGCGTCCACGGTCTATGGATGCTTGGCTCGCGCGGTGAAGGGCCGAACTTGTGTCCGCGAAAGCATCGGCGTGCCCTAGAAATCACAAAAGCTGAAGCACATGGACGTGTACCGATAATCACCGGCTGCGCCGCACCAGGTACCCGCCAGACTATCGAGAACATTCGCCTGGCTGAAGAGTGTGGGGTGGACTTTGTGCAAGTGACTGAGCCTTATTACTATAAGATGAAGAATAGTGAATTGTTGGCGCACTACGAGGCAGTCGTCGAAGCAACGAGAACGCCGCTAGTAATCTACATGCATGATGACAAGTACACCAACATTACTCCTGGCAAATGTCCTGAGCTGATCAAAAGGCTTGCAGCGTACCCGAAGGTAGTCGGGATGAAAGTGGTGACTGGAAACCAGTGCATCTTGCAATCACTGATATGGGAGATAGAGAAGATAACCGATAACTTCGGGGTGATGGTGACCGAGGATCAAATGGTCTTCGCTGGCCTTCAGGCGGGATGTGCAGGGACTACGTCACCTGCGGGCGCTTTAGCGCCACGGCTCTACGTCGAAATGTACAATGCAGTCAAGAACGGTGACCTAGCCCGGGGACTTGAACTGCAGAAGCAGGCAATACCTCTTGCCCTGGCTATCAGGGGATTTGGCGCGCCATCTGGTAAGACGGCAATGGCTGCGCTGGGTCTGTGTGGCGAACGCGTAAGTATGCCGCTGCAGCCGATGCCCGAGCCCTATCGCCAGCATCTGATTGATCTCATGCAGTCCGGCGAGTACCGCTAGGAATCAGGGCATAATCTAAACTGAGTCCAAGGTGAAATCTACATGCTTTCGTGCTTGAAGTCTGCGGGTTTCATCTTGGACCTCAGTATAGGAGATGCCAAAGATACTACTGTGGGTGAAATCTGCGCCGTTGATCAAGAGCTGTCCTGGGAGATGATAATTGAACTCTGAGAACTGAAGCAGGACAAACTAACTCCAGCCGTGCTGGTATGTTTGGGGTATCACGAGTTTAATCGTACCACATCAAGGATTTGCGCTCAACGGAATACGGAATACGCACTACTTAACGTGTTTCGTATTGCGTATTCCGTTATAATTCAGGGCTGTCGTCTTTTTCTGAGAAAGCTCACCAGTCAAAGGAGATGGTAAATGTTGTCAAGTTTAGCCATTAGATATCGGGGTTTCCGTTCGGAATTCCGTCGGAGCGAGGTAAGGATGGGCTATCTGATCTTGCTTCCGGCTATGGTACCACTCCTCTTGTTTATTGTGTTGCCGTTGTTTGGCGCGGTGGCTCTAAGTTTCACCAATTTTGATGCCTTCTCCCTCCAAACTCAGCCAATTGGGCTGACTAACTACATTGAAGCTTTAAAGAGCCCCCTATTCCGTATCACGGTTCGCAATACCCTGGAGTACATGATCGGTTGCGTTCCCCTACAGATGCTGGTGGGTCTCCTCGCTGCACTCTTATTGAACCGGAATATTCGGGGTATTTCTTTTCTGCGGGGGGCATATTACTTGCCGGTTTTGACCTCTGTGATTGCCATGGGAGTTGCCTGGAGTTGGCTTTTCCAACCCCAAGCGGGTCTGGTCAGCCAGGTCGTGAGGGCGTTCGGAGGCCGCCCTAGAGACCTGCTAGGAAGCCCTGATACGGCAATGCAAGCAGTTATTGGCGTTGCGGTGTGGAAAACATTTGGCCGGTCAATGCTCATCTACCTGGCGGGCCTGCAGGGGATCCCAGAATTGTATTACGATGCGGCAAAGATTGATGGGGCAGGAAGCTGGCAAATGCTTCGCCATATCACCTGGCCCTTGCTAAGGCCGGTCACCTTTTACCTTTTTATTATTGGCGTCATTCAGTCGTTACAAGTATTTGGGCTGATTATGATCTTGACCGACGGAGGCCCCGCCTTTAGGACCACGAGCATTGTCCACCAGATATACCTGAATGCCTTCAGATTTAATCGTATGGGGTATGCATCGAGTATGGCAGTGCTACTGTTTTTGGGGATTGCAGCCCTCACCTATCTTAACTGGAGATTCTTCTCGTCTGCGGTTGAATACTGAGCCTTCACCTAGATGTGAAAGGGGAATGAATTATGCAGCGGGCTTTAATCCATAGGATGGGAAACGTTGCAGGAACAAGAGAACGCCTACGACGGGAAAAGCTCCTGTCTGGTGCGATCGTTGCAGTCTTAATTGCTCTAGGGTTGACTGTTTCTATTCTCCCCTTCATCTGGATGACAGTCAGTTCTCTGGGGGGGGCAGATACCGTGGTCAGAGCGGGCTTCAACTGGGATCAATTCAATCCGCTGAAGTGGACAGTCAAGCCCTACAGAGACGCATGGGTATGGGCAGGGCTGAGCAAATATGCTCTCACGTCGGTGATTTACACTGTCGCGGCGACTATCTCAACAGTAATGACCGCCACTTTAGCTGGTTACGCCTTCGGCCGGCTTCGCTTTCCGGGGCGTGATCTCCTTTTCGGTTTGGTTCTTGCCACCACGATGATTCCTCGTTCGGTGATTATAATCCCGCTTTTCACTCTCTTGCTGCATGTCCCGCTGGCCGGAGGCAACAACATCTTTGGGATGGGAGGGCAAGGTCTCTACGACAGCTACCCGGGCCTGATCATGCCACAACTGGTTAGTGCAGCTTCAATTTTTCTTTGTCGTCAATTCTTTCTGACTCTACCCTCGGATTTGGAGGATGCTGCGCGGATTGACGGCTGCAGCGAGCTGGGGATCTGGCTACGAGTGATTTTACCGCTATCGGGCCCGGTGATAACCGTCGTAGCGCTATTCGAGTTCCAGGTAGCTTGGAATGACTTCTTGTGGCCCTTGGTTATTTCTGCCTCTGAGGGTCTCTATACCATTCAAGTGGCTTTGTATACCCTGACCTATATATGGACGGCCCTCTCTGAGGTTCAATATATGTCTCTCCTGATGGCAGGCTCGGTGATTGCGGTATTACCGGTTATCGTGTTGTTCATTGCCTTCCAGCGTCAATTCGTGCGGGGTATCGCGCTCACCGGTCTCAAGTAAAGAAGACCAAGGTAGGGAAGGAACCAGTAGGTAGCTCTAGCTCTTCCTGATAACATCTCGGAGTGTCTCGGTACAAGGAGCCAAAATGGTGCAGCAGGCAAAGGATGAGATCGATCTGAATGAGATTCGAGGTGGGGCGCCGTCCATCTACACTGAACCACTGGACCCGAAAGTGACAAGCCTGGTCATCGTTGATATGCAGGAAGCGTTCTGTCGACCTGATCCCACCCAAGCCAAAGCAGTGGCACAAGCGATGGGCACAGGTCCGATAACCTCTTACGAAAAATGGATGAACTCAACCATAGCCAACAGCCAGAGGTTGCTGGAAGCGTGCCGCGAGGAAAGACTGCGCATCGTGCACATAGTTCTGGGCTGCTGGACCGAAGATGGGGCGGAAATGTCCCCTCATAAAAGGAGGATTGACGAAAGAAAAAGGGCTCTAGGTTTAAAGCCACGACGACAGATCGATTTGCCGGAATTTCAGATCATCCCTGAGTTGGCGCCACGTCGAGGGGAAATAGTGTTGCAGAAGGTCACCGCTTCTGCTTTTACTTCCACCGGGTTGGACTGTATTCTGCGCAATATGGGTATCCAGTACCTGATCATGAGTGGGACCATCACGCACGGCTGTCTGGGCTCGACAGCGTTGGATGCTTCTGATCACGGATACAATGTGACGATGGTGAGTGATGCAAGCATTGCGCCAGGAGCACTAGCGGGCCACAAAGTGTGGCTGCGTCTGTTTGAACAACATTGGGGGCGGGTGCGTTCTACCGAGGAAGTGATCCAGGAGATTCACGCCAAGCGGGGACCCGCGCATAGCCATTCTTGAACCTGAACGTTTAGCGGCGTAGCCATACACAGAAGATGTGTATGCTACATTTTCTGAAGGGAAGGAGGTGATTATGCAACAACTCTTGAAGGCCGGTCGGTTCGCCCCGCATATAACGCTCAAGTACAGTAGGAGGAAATGAAAACATGTTAAATAAGAGATTGACCAGAAGGGACCTGCTTAAGTGGGCTGGCGTGACTGTCGGATCAGCCGCCCTGAGCGCGTGTGCGCCCGCTACCCCTGAACCTACGACGGCTCCTGAGCCTGAGGCTACCGTCGTAACAGCCACTCCCCTTCCTGCAGCTCCTGGCCGGAAGACGATACGCTGGTGGGACATTTACTCCGACACAGACCCTAAGAGCGTCTATTTCCTGGAGAAGGTCGTTCCCGAGTTCCAAAAAGAGAATCCGGGATGGGATGTGGAGTACACCTTCGCCAGCGGTGAAGAATTGGTCACCAAGTTCCTCACGGCCCGGATGGCAGGAGCGCCTCCCGACATTTTCCAGGTCTTTACAGGTAGGGGCAGCTTGTACCACGCGGGCTACTGTCTTCCTTTGCAGGATTTCATCAGAGAAATCGGGCAAGAGGATGACATGATCCAGGGCATCAGAGATGTCGTCACCGTCGGGGGTGACGTCATAGCATATCCATCTCGGTGCGCCACAAAAATGTGGGTCTATCGCAAAGATCTCTTCGAGGAGGCTGGGCTGGATCCGGAAAAGTTCCCGGAAGACTGGGACGAGTATGTAGATACGGCTGTCAAGCTGACCAAGCGTGACGCACAGGGAAACATCACCCAGGCCGGCTCTCGTCACACAGAGAGAACTTTTGACGCCTGGGAGGAAGTCGCGATACGAGCGCTTCAGAACGGGGCAACTGAGTTCGACCCCGCCGATCCGATCACCGGCAAGAGTGCACTCACTGAACCCGCCTTCGCGGAGGCATTCACCTGGGACCTCGACATAAAGCGCGTGCATCACATATTGCCGCTGGAAGGCCTAGAAATGCCGCCCGGCACCTGGCCGACGATCGAGGGTTATACGGCCATGGAGTACCAGGCGCCCTGGTGGGTACCCAACATGCGGCTACGCGCTCCGGAATCCTATGATCTGATGGGCGTAGGTGCCCCTCTTGCTCGCGACAAGGGTGGGAAGCACATTGGGCTGAACAATGCCGGCATACAGCAGGCTGTGTACGCGGAGAGCGAGGTTCAGGATGCTGCCCTGGCGCTGCTTGAGGTCTACGCCCGCAAGGAGCACCAGATTCAGGTCAACAATGCCGTTGATCCAGAGTCGAAGCGCATTCAGTACGCCTTCACCTGCCAGAAGTCCTGGAATGCCGACTTGCCGTGGGTGGCGGAGGAACCGTTGGTGCGCGATACGGCCTATACAGAGTATCTGGGCCAGGGGAGCGACGTCGCGTATGGTCACGTCGGCTATATGGAGATGTTGCTCAACGTGATAGCTCCTTATCGAGACATGGCGCTCTTTGGCATGGTGTCTGATGAGGAAGCTTTGGCGACGATGGCCGGGGAGATGGACCGCATCACTCAGCGCATCCTCAATACTGGCGCGTAGGAGGCGTGCCCAGCGTTTCCTGAGTACCTAAGTCGGTGGGCAATGCGGGCTTTGGCATTCTTAATAGCCCGTGTTCCTTCCCTATCTAGGCTGGAGTAGTGGGTGGTTTGTGCGGAGCACACACCACAAACAAGTAATGAGCTAAAATTAAACCCGAA
>CAYTNQ010000025.1:22982-42738 GCA_964439175.1 uncultured Anaerolineales bacterium
CGATAAATCGCCGGTTTCCCTCCCTTATTTCGGGGGTTTTTGTTTGGGGTGTCCGCCAAGCTCACACCACAGACTTGTATGCTCCTTACTTAAGCCGATTACGCAGCGAACTGCGGCAAGCGAGCCCTATTCTGGCTCCAAATCTGAACTCTCATGGGATGTGAGATGTGCGGTCGATCAAGCTGCTTAGAAAGGAACCCCCAAATGGAGAAACTGTCGTCACAAGACAGGATATTGCGCACCATTGCGGGTCAGCCGGTGGATCGCATTCCAATTTACCTGCCGATTCGCTGGACCCCTCTGGCACCGGAGCCTAAATCGGGTGATTGGAAGGCCCATCCCAATCATCAGGTGTTGGTGTCTCTAGCGTCCAAATGCTGCGATTTTTTTGTACGGTTGGCAATTCCAGAACGGATACCTGTGGAAGGCATACAGGACAAATGGAACAGCAGCCACACAGGGATATTTGATCGGCGTTTTTTTATGATACCCCCCGAACGCATACAAGTTGTTGAAGATGGCGAAAGGTCGGGCAGGAGGATTACGAGCTACCGGGTGAACACTCCCAAGGGTAATCTCACTACCACGGAGGCCGTGATACCTGGGGTGGACACAATCTGGGTGCTTGAACCGTTGATCAAAGATGTGGCGGACGCTGAAAAGATCTTGGCCGTTCCATATCGATTCGATCCCCCGGATCTCACGAGTTTTCTGGCCAACCAAGAAAGATTGGGCGATAGGGGCGTGACAGTACTCATTGTTTCCTCGCCGCTCGTAATGGTTTCTCGGATGATGGACTTTCAGACCTTCCTCGAGTGGACGATAACCGAGCGCTCTTTGATCGATCGGATGATGCACGTGGTGCAAGAGCGTACAATCGAGCGTTTGCAGTATGCCCTGCAAAACGGTGCCGGGCCTCTCATCCGCTTTAGTGGGTGTGAGCAGGCGACGCCCCCGATGATGTCCAACCGATTCTTTGATGACTTTATCGTCAAGTATGAAGCGCCACTGTGGCAGATGGCGCGCGACGCCGGATGCATAGTTTCGGTGCACTGCCACGGCAAGGTGGCAACAGTCATAGATAAATTCGTTGACCTGGGCGTGCAAGTATTGGATCCCGTCGAACCGCCGCCCCAAGGTGACATCGAGATCGGGGAGGCGAAAAAGCGGGCAGCCCGCGGGCCAATGACACTGATCGGTAACATCGAGCTAAGCATGCTGCAATCGTGTTCCGTAGATCAAGTGGAGCGGGAGGTGCGACGAGCAATCTCCGAAGGCGGACGCCAGTACTTTATACTGGGAGCCTCTTCTCTTCTTTGCTCGTCAGTAGACGATCACCTGCGGGACAATCTCATCCGCTTCATTGAAGCAGGTATTACGTACGGTAGTTTTGAAAAGAATACGAGGGACAGGATGTGAGGCCTAAAGATCGTATGGTTGCCGCCCTAGAACATCAAGAACCGGATAGGGTGCCGGTGGGCGAAATAGCTGCCGATTATGAGATTACAGAACGTGCCCTGGGTCGGCGGACCTACTATCGTTCAAAGTGGCGGGAATACTATGCCCTCTGGGAGGGAAAGCGTGAGGAGATTGTTCGTAGCTACACTCGGGACATCGTTGATTTAACACGCACCTTCGAGTGGGATTTCGTGGGAGTACCACTTGTACCAGCCAAACACGACCACTATGAGATGCCCGAGTTTTTGGCTGAATACACCTGGCGTGACCCCACTGGGAGGGTTATGAAATACAGCCCTATCTCAGAAGGCCACGCTATGGTGATTCAAAACATTGACATGTCGCTGGGAGATATTGACATGCCTACTTACCCAGCCGAGATAGATTGGTCTCAGTTGGAAGTAATAGAGGGGGTTGTCAAAGAACTAGGGGACACTCACTTCCTCATAGCCAGGGTTGGTGGTAGTAGTTTCCCTTGGGAAGAAACAGTAGGCATGGAAGAATTCTTGGTGCGTATGATCACCCAACCAGAGTTTGTGCGAAAAGCAATCGAGGCTAGCACTCGTCAGGTGGTCGCCCTGGCTCATGCTGCTATCGAATTGGGATGCGATGCAGTATCCACCGGTGAGGACTATTGTGATAATCGGGGCCCTATAATGGGTCCGCGGCGGTTCCGTGAGTTTTGCCTACCCTCACTAAGGAGGGTAGTCCGAGCTACTCACGATGCGGGAGGCTACTTCATCAAGCACAGCGATGGCAATCATTGGGCCATATTGGATGATTTCGTGGAAGCCGGTGTGGATGGCTGGCACGGTATCCAAATTAGCATAGGGATGGATTTTGCGTCACTCAAACGGAAGTACGGACAGGATCTATGTTTTTTCGGAGGCGTTGACTGCGAGACACTGGTGAGCGGCACAACCCATGATGTCCAGGAGCAAGTGCTGAGTACACTCCGATGTGCGGGGATGGGCGGCGGGCTTGCCATAGCTTCAAGCAACACGCTTATGGTCGGCACGAGATATGAGAACTATTTAGCTCTACTTGAGACTGTACGCCAATTCGGGAACTATCCACTGACGCTCCCCCCGTGCGAATGAAAGCGCTTCGTCACCAGTAAGTTACAGCTGCACTTGAAGTGTGCCTATCGCACTGTTTTCCCAACCAACCTCAGCAGCAGAGGGCACATGTACAATCTGCACGAAATCAAGAATGTCGTTCCTCATGTTGCGTAATGGAGACTTTTAACCGCGATAAGATTGTCAAAGAATGCCAAGAGGCGCCTCAAAGTTGGGTGGCAGAAGGGATATTCGGCTCGCTGGGACGGTTTCTGCGCCTGAGCAAGGATTACAGAGGTTGGAAAGAAGGTAAAAGCCAGTGAAGCAACACAGCACTACAACTAAGGAAATCATCTCAGAACTTGAAAAGCAGTCTGTGATCATTCGTCGCGACATTCTGACCATGATCTATGCGGCTCAGTCGGGACACCCTGGCGGCTCACTGTCGGCGACCGATTTCGTCACCGCGCTGTACTTTCACTTCATGCGCGTGGATCCGTATATCCCCGAGTGGCCGAATCGCGATCGCTTTATCCTTTCAAAGGGGCATGCTTGTCCTCTATGGTATGCCTGTCTGGCTGAGAGAGGTTTCTTTCCCGTGGAAGAACTCGTAACCCTACGTGAGATCAATAGCCGTCTGCAGGGTCATCCCGATATGAAAAAGACCCCGGGGGTGGATATCACCACCGGTTCCCTCGGCCAGGGGCTATCAGCCGGGGTTGGCATGGCACTGGGATTAAAGCAAGACGAGAGGAACAGTCGCGTATACGTCGTGCTTGGTGATGGCGAGCTGGATGAGGGACAGATCTGGGAAGCGGCCATGGCAGCGGCTAAGTTTAGGTTGGATAATCTCATAGTCATCGTGGACTATAACAACTTGCAGCTAGACGGCCATTGCGATGAGGTGATGCCCATCGAGCCACTGGCGGACAAATGGCGGGCGTTCAACTGGCGAGTACTGGAGACCGATGGCAATGAGATGGTCGCTATCGTGGATGCTATCGAAGCGGCACAAAGCACCGTGGGGCAACCCACCGTCATCATCGCCCATACGGTGAAGGGGAAAGGGGTCTCCTATATGGAGGGAGAGTGCGACTGGCACGGGAAAGCGCCTGATGATAGACAGTTTTCTCACGCGATGGTCGAGCTGGCCCTGGAATTGGGAGAAGCAGCGATTAAACCTGCATCTACTCTGAAACCCGCCCTTGCTTCTGCAGGGCAGAATACCACCGTAGAGGCACTTGCGCCCTCATCCGCAGTGCGGGTGCTTACTCCAGATTCGTACCCTGAACCCACACCAACGCGAGATGCCTACGGGGAGGTACTTGTGGAGCTGGGGGAGGATATACCCAATCTCGTGGTGCTTGAGGCGGACATCGCCAAGTCCACTCGGACCTGCCACTTCGCTAACAGGTTCCCCGAGCGCTTCTTCCAATTTGGGGTAGCCGAGGCCAACATGATGGTAGCTGCTGCCGGTCTGGCGACTACAGGGAAGATAGCCTTTGTGAGCACCTATGCGATCTTCGGCAGTATGCGAGCCTGTGAGCAGGTGCGGACTTTTGTTGCCTATCCCCAGCTAAATGTGAAAATCGCTGTCAGCCATGGTGGGATCACACCGGCCAACGATGGAGTAACGCACCAAGCGACCGAAGACTTAGGGATTATGCGCACCATCCCCGGGATAACCGTCATAATGCCCGCCGATTACTATGCGACCAAGGCCTTGGTCAGGGCAGCAGCCGCGTATGCGGGACCGGTGTACCTCCGTTTCACGCGTGATGCGGTGCCTATCATTTACGGTCCCGACGAAATGTTTGAGATTGGCAGAGGCAAGTTGCTGCGCGAAGGAAATGATGTCTCACTGATTGCTATCGGGGACATGCTTTCGGTGGCCCTGGAAGCAGCAGGGCAGCTAGCTGGCTCAGGAGTTTCGGCCGAGGTGATTGACATGCATACACTCAAACCAATCGACCGGGAACTGATTGTGATGACGGCAGCCAAGACCCATCGAGTGGTCACTATCGAAGACCATCAGATCCAGGGAGGACTGGGGAGCGCCGTGGCGGAGGTGCTCAGTGAGGAGTTGCCCACGCCGATGCGTCGCATCGGTTTGCGTAACACATTTGCCGAGTCAGGACGATACGACCTGCTGCTGGTCAAGTACGGGATGGATGCAAACGCCGTCAAAGGCGCTGTGTGGGAACTAATGGACAAAGAGAGATGAGACAATGGCAGATAAGGCACTGGTCAGCAACCTGCGCATGAAGTGTCTGGAAGTGCGCCGCGACATCATCGAGATGGTTTATGTTGGGGGATCAGGCCACCCGGGAGGGTCTCTCTCTGCAGTGGAAATCCTCACAGTTCTGTATTTTCACTCCATGCGCATTCGACCAAAGGAGCCTGGCTGGCCAGAACGGGACCGCTTCATTCTCTCGAAGGGCCATGCAGCTCCCGCCTTATACGCTGTACTGGCCGAGCGGGGGTTCTTCCCAGTGGAGGAACTGAAGACCTTCACCGCACCGGGAACGAGGCTCCAGAAACACATTGACATGCACTTGGTACCAGGCACGGAACTCTCTACCGGCTCCCTTGGGCAGGGTCTCTCAGTGGCTCTAGGAATGAGCCTGGCGGATCGGATCGACGGGAAGAACCGCCGAGTGTATGTGCTGATCGGAGACGGTGAAAGTCAGGAGGGGCAGATCTGGGAAGCAGCCATGGCTGCCAAGCAACAGCAACTTAACAGGCTGATCGTGTTTCTCGACTACAATCGTTGCCAGGTGGACGGCTACGTTCGCGATATCTGCGATATCGAGCCGGTGGAAGATAAATGGCGAGGTTACGGCTGGCGCGTGCAGCGGGTGGATGGGCATGATCTGTACCAGATCCTGGGTGCTCTGGAAATCGCGCATCACTCCGGGTGGGGGCCACACATGATCATAGCCGACACTATCAAGGGCAAGGGGATTTCATATATGGAGAATTGCCCCGAATGGCACGCGCGCGCCATCACCGAGGAGGAGTACCGCATCGCGATGGCGGATCTGGATGCTGCAATGCAGAGCATTCTAGAGGAAGAAGGTGCATGATGATTGGTAGCTTCGTGGACAAGCCATTCGGGCATACCTTGGCCGCTCTAGGGGAACATCACGAGAACCTGGTTGTGGTGGACGCAGACCTTCAGCGGGCGACCGAAACCTATTTCTTTCAGGAGCAGTTCCCAAACCGTTACTTTGACGTGGGTATTGCCGAGGCAAACATGGTCGGGATCGCAGTGGGACTTGCTCTCTCGGGCAAGGTTGTTTTCTGTGGCACCTTCTCTTGCTTTATCACTCAAAGAGCATGCGATCAGGTAGCGATTTCAGTGGCCTATTGCCGGGCGAATGTCAAACTGATGGGAGTGGAGGCAGGCTTGGCCTCGGGCCGCAATGGCGCCTCTCATCAGGCGATGCTGGACTTGGCCATTATGCGGTCAATGCCCAACATGACCGTCTATGTCCCTGCCGATGCCACTGAGACCCATGCCATAATGGAGTACCTTGTGGAGCATCCGGGTCCAGCGTACATGCGTGCGCCTCGAGGTAACACCCCTGTGATTCTGGATCCCAATACATATTCTTTCGAGTCAGGGAAATCATTACGGCTGCGAGAGGGTTGCGACGTGACGATCATCACATGTGGCATCATGCTATCCCGCGTGCTGCAGGCTGCCGAAGAGCTAGTGGGCGAGGGTATTTCCGCTCGCGTGATCAACATGTCCAGCATCAAGCCGCTGGATGAGGAAGCGATCCTGGATGCTGCCAGGGAGACTGGCTGCATCGTCACGGCGGAGAACCACAATACACTGGGAGGCTTGGGTAGTGCCGTGGCAGAAGTTGTAACCAGTCATTATCCCGTCCCTGTAATACGCGTAGGGATACAGGATTCGTTCGGAGAGGTGGGGACTCCTGAGTGGCTGGCGGAGAGGTTCGGCATTAGCTCGGCACACATCACTAGGGTCACACGAGAAGCCTTGAAGCATAAGAGATCGTGGCCCAACATACTGCACCTGGAGGCAAAAAGTGAGCAATCATACGATTCATGAGGTAGAAACAGACGTACTGAAACTTGCAGTCAATGCACACATGATAATCACCACCCCAGGAAACTTCAGACCAGCCGAGCATATGTGCTTCGGCGTGGCCGATTTCCCGCCCGAGAAACACACCCCCGCTCACATCCACCTTTACGAGAAAGATGACTATGAGTAGAGTTCAGCGTTCAGTAATTACTAGACGCTGGGCCAGGCCACTCGAGCAGCTGAAAGCGCCGGCCTTTCGGATCATTGGAAACATCTACTACGTAGGAAACCGGGAAGTTAGCTGTCACCTAGTGACCTCAGGCGATGGTCACATTCTCATCGACACAGCGTTCGCCAACACGGTACCACTTCTACTGGATAGCATTCAATCACTGGGATTCAATCCAGATGACATCCGGCTGATTCTGCACACGCATGGACACGTGGATCATACCGGAGGCACCCGGCGGATGGTTGCGGCCACGGGTGCGGAAACGGCACTGCATCGAGGGGATGTGGAGACGGTAGAGCAGGGTACGTCATTAACCGGCGCACACTACGTATATGGGATCAAAGAGTACGAAACTTTCTTGGTGGATCGGCCTCTAGAAGGAGGCGAGGTTTTTGAGGTCGGGGGCACGTCGATACGGGTTCACCACACCCCCGGCCATACACCAGGAGTCGTTACATATGAGATGAAGGTTCCACACAAGGGTGACAGAGTGACTGCAGCACTATTCGGGGGTGCGGGCCAGTGGACGTTTGAGCCAGCGAACCGGAGTCAGGGGTATTCAGGAGACATTGCTGACTATAGCAAGACCTTGGACTTTCTGAAAACGTTGGAGGTGGACGTACCGTTGGGGTCACACCCGGATCATTCTCGGATATTTGAAAAATGGATAGCGTCATGGAAAACCGCGCAGCCAGAGGATCCCTTTTTGGACCCGGCGGGCTGGAAAGCTGAAATCGAGAAACGGGAGCGATCCTTCCGGAAATACACAGAACAACGAGTCAAAGATCAGAAATAGGAGGGCTTTGCGTTTCATTTTATACTGGGCTGGTGGGACGTTGGAAGCATCATCGCAGCCTTCTTGCATCAGGATGGTAACGCCACGCTTGTGATTGGCCGGTCAGCGCATGTCGAGGCGATACGCGTCCAAGGCTTACGAATTACCAAACCCAGCAGCCGGTCAGTCCTTCATCTTCCAGCAGTCACATCGGCCGCGGAGGTTGCATTTGGCACAGGTGACGTAGTGCTGATTACTGCCAGGATGCAGCGTCCAGAGTCTATTTGCTGCGAAGCCCTGGATACCGGAGCGTCACGTTTGCTGCCAGAACTCGATTATGAGTGAAGGAATCGCCGCCCAGTCTTTCAAGAATGTGCAGGGCGTTTGCACCAACGTCAATGCCCCATCTCTCGTTCCCGGTCAAGCTCAAACCAAGCGCTTAAACTGTGGCGGAAATCCTGTGATTGCGCGGTATTCTCAGGGTATCCATGCTACTGCCAGGGTAGTGGTCGCTGAACTGGACAAGGCGGTGTTCCTGGCCTCGCGGATGAACGCATCGTGGAGTTAAAATACAGAAAGCTGCTGACCAATCTGACAAACCCGCGCATGAATCGGGGTCCAATGAAGAAATCAGGCGCAAGAGTATGGTGAACGGCGATGTGTCAATGCGGAACCTGGGCTCTGCTTGGGTAAGTTTGGCGCGTAACATTTGGAAAATCGAAACAGAAGCCTTTAGCAGCGTGTTCGTTCAGGTTGCCCGGCAAATTGGTATGCAAGCTCCGCCGAAGGAGGTCATATGGCACATCTCTCAGTAGATGGGTGCCAAAAATGAGCAAGCGGGTAGACACACTTCTGAAGAGTTTCTTGAGATGGTCAAGTACACGAGCAGCAGGTAGGTGAGCAGAGCCCAGGCTGAATATGCAGAGCGTAACCGTTCCATTAGAACAGCAGGCGTCTGGGGAGGTCTCTAATGACTGAAGCCGCAAGTGAAATGACCCATAAGGCGAGCAAGTATGATGTGACTCGCGAAAATGTCTTGTGCCCGGAAGTTCTGGGTATTTGGCCAACTGATCCACGCCAACTCATCTTGGATCAGTTGGGAGCCTGGGTGCTCGAGGGGTGTGTGAGTGTGGAGCCTGGGCCATTAGCACAAAAGATCCAGGGTTACGTAGTGTCGGCCAGGCACATGCGTCTCCACGACATTGCCTGGCGAATCGACCAGCGAGGTGAGGGTTGGATACAGTGGCAAACTGCTCCTATACCAGGCGACTTGCCACGAGACTCAGATGTGATTTTTGTGTTTGGCTTGGCAATGGGCATAGGGGATCCGATGCCGCAGCAATCTGGGACGTTCGACTTATATATCAGCAAGCAACGTGCAATCACTTTCAGGTTGGTCAAGCACACAGAGGTCTGGCACATCGATGATGCCAGCTTCTGTTTCCAGGTCAAGCAAGTGTTGACAGCGCCACCTTATCAGGAGTTGACGGTTGACTCCAGCACGCGCCACGAAAGCACCGCATCGTATGGATTGGGTTTGCTACGACTGCCTGTGCAAAACTTGCCTGTAGGGAGGCCGGTTACATTGCGTGTGGAAGCGCGCAATCACCCACCAACGACCCGCTGGTTCCGTTTGGATGTCGGGTCGGCTCAGAAATCGCCAGGAGTTGGCTATGGGACCTTGACGGAGCTCAACTATTGGCAGGGGCTGCTACAAGTTACAGGGAAGGATGAACATCCACAGGTCGGCCCTTATTCAGTCTTCTTCGGCGATCTGCACACTCACAGTGGTATGTCTCACCATCCGCAGCGTCCAGGGTGCGGTACGGGGACCCCAGTTGAGAATTTTGGCTATGCGCGGGATGTAGCCAATCTAGATTTCTACGCTCTATCTGATCACGAATGGCAGATGCCTGCAGGACAGGGTTGGGATCTACGGCAGGATGTGGCGGAACGATTCAACGAAGATGGACGCTTCGCGACGCTTCTCGCCTACGAGTGGGGAATGGGTTATGGTCAACGGTGTGTGTACTATGAGCTAGGAAACCAGCCGCTGTACTCATATTTCGAGGAGGCACCGACACCTAAGGTGCTTTGGGACCTCCTGGGGGAAAACCCCGGACGTGCGATCACTGTTCCACACCATCCATCTTGGTCCAAAGTGCCCTTGGACCTGCGCTATTACAGCTCCCATTTTGATCGCTTATTCGAGGTGTATTCCATTTGGGGTAACTTTGAATATGATGGTGCTGTATTGCCTGGCGCTGGCGATCGCTTTGAGGGTCACTGTCTGCGTGATGTCTTGCACCGGGGCTACCGCATGGGAGCGATAGCCTCTAGCGATGGTCACGATGCTCACCCGGGTGACGCACAGGGGCTGCTGCGCCGAAATCCTCACAAGCTCCACTACCTTGGCAGCGGGCGGGCGGCTGTTCTGGCCGAGGAGCTGACTCGTCAGGCCGTCTTTGATGCCCTTTATGATCGTCGCACATATGGCACGACTGGCGAACCGATTGTGCTGGATTTTCGGGTCAATGATATGCTGATGGGAAGCGAAATCCCGCTCAAGAGCCTGAATGAACCACCAAGAATAGAGATAGCTGCAGCTGGAACGTTGCCACTGTCCCGGATCGTTCTCATCCGCAACGGGACGGCTGCAGTCATACAGCAATGCGACACATGTCAAGGTCACCTGTCTTGGCGCGACCAGGAGTATGACACGACTGACTACTATTATGCCCGCGTCGAGCAACGCGATGGTGAAATGGCGTGGTCCAGCCCGATCTGGATTGTCTAGCCACCAGAATCCGTAATGTCAATTATAATCCACTGAGGACTGACATCGTTAAGGCCCCAATCGTTCCGAATGATGGTTTCTTTGATGTGCCAGACCGGCCAGGGTTGGGCGTAGAACTGGATGACAATGGCATGAAGCGTTTCGCCTATGACCTTTTCGAATAGGCAATAGGAAGAGACCATCGCTTAATTAAGTGCAAAACCGCCTTGTTTCTATTGTGAATCTATAGGCTATGATTTCGATGACATAGTCACGGAGAATCATTTTCAGTACAACGTTGGTACCCCTATTCCTATCAAATTCCTATGGAGGCAAATGATATGATTCAGTTTCAAGGTGTGTGGACAATCGTTCCAACCCCTCTTACGCCGGAAGAGGATGTTGACGAACCGGCGTTGAGGGAAGTGTTGCGATATGTGATCGAGGGGGGTGTGCACGGACTTTGGATGCTGGGTTCCGGTGGAGAACAACCGATGCTCAGTCTTGAAGTCTCGCGGCGCGTTTTGGACATCGCCGTTGAGGAGGCCAACGGCCACGTTCCAGTTATAGCCGGAATCGGCGCGTGCAGTGTACGACAGGCGCTGGCCAATATGTGTATGGCCCGAGAGGCGGGGGTGGACGCAGTTCAGTCGGTGGAACCCTATTACTACAAACATCGCGCGCAGGAGATTGTGAATTACTTCCTAGCCCTAGCTGAAGCGACACAACTCCCTCTAGTAATATACCATCACCCCGATCGATGGCCACACGGCTCTATGAAACCGGAGATGATTCCGCAGAACCATGGCCGCCTGGCTAAACACCCGAAGATCATCGGAATGAAAGATGTGACGCATGACTTTCGCGATTTCCAGCGCCTTGTCTTTGCTGTAGGTTCCGAGGAATTCACCTGCTTGACGGCTGCCGGTCGGCTGTTATTGGCCAGCCTCTCGATTGGAGGACACGGTGGTGCCATACCAGAGTCAGTCATTGCTCCCAAGCTATACGTGGACCTGTACGATGCTTTCAAAGCAGGTAATCTGGCGCAGGCACGAGAACTCCAATACAGACTTGCTCCTCTCGGTGATGCGGTCAACGCACCTGCCTACGTTGGAGCGAAAGAGGCACTGAAACTACTAGGATTGTGTAGTATGAACGTGGCCAGACCGCTAGTGGGGTATAGCGAGAAGGACAGGGAAACTCTGGCCAATGTAATGAAGAATATTGGCCTGTTATAGTGTCAGCCCTAAACTCTGCAGCCGCTCAGAGGCAATTCCTTGGAGCGGCTACTGTCGGAAAATCGTCTGGTAGGGCTGATAGCCTTGGTAGGAAAAGACATTCCAAAGGGGGATGGCCCCCTGAGGGGTATCAAACAAAGATGAATTCAAGAGAACGAGTCATTCGAGCAGTGGAATTCGGAGTGCCAGACAGGCCACCTGTTATGCACTGCACTTTGCACGGGGCCTATCGTGTCTACGGACCGTTGCTAGGCGCGCTTTACGAACGCTATCCCAGCGATGTGCTTCTTTCACCTATTACCAAAAACATCTTCTCATTGCCCAGTCGCCGCTTCGGAGCGCGTGGCAAGGAAGAAAGGGACGAGTGGGGGGTTACCTGGAAGTACCTCTCCAACGACTACGGCGGCATGCCAACTTCACCTCCGCTTGCCGATTATGACATGCTGGAAGATTATTCATTCCCGAACCCTCTCAATGGGTGGCAGAAGGCCGCCGATCACATACAAGAGGTTGTAGGGCGCGATGGACACCAGCAGTACGTGATTGCTCGCGTTGGCCAACTCTGGCAGCAGTTGAACAAAATTCGCGGTTACGAAAACTGTATGATTGACTTGATGGATGATTGTGCCGAGTTTTTCTATCTGTTGAACCAAATGGAGAACTACCTTATTACACGCATCACCTTCTGGAGCGAGTTCGGGGAAGTCGATGGATTACACATCGGTGATGACTGGGGAACACAGACACAAGTGATGATCCGTCCAAGCCTGTGGCGTCGGGTGTTCAAACCGGTCTATCGTAGGCTCATCGAGGCCATTCACGCCGGGGGCAAGCACGCGCACTTTCACTCGGATGGACATACGCGTAGCATTGTCCCTGATCTCATCGAGATTGGATTTGATACCCTCAACCTCCAGGTGTGGTGTATGGATGTTGAAGAATTGGGGCGTGAGTTCGCTGGCAAGATCTGCTTTCGTGGGGAATTGGATCGCCAACATACATTGACCTGGGGGACACCTCAAGAAGTCACAGAGCATGTGAAACGGGCCCGCGAGGTTTTCGACACACCCAAGGGAGGGTATATCTGCTATGGCCAAGTGGGGCCTGATGTACCTCTGGCCAACGTTGAGGCCATGCTGCGCGCCTTTTACAAGGTTGGGGCCAACTAATGTAGTTTCAGTAGATCACAGATTGTGGCGGGAGATGAGTAGGAATAGCCATAATCACCCCATAAATGGCTTAAATATTGGTTTGCGTTCAGTTGAAAGGCGTTTGACTAATGCCTTCCCTGTCTCGATTCGGTTGCTGACAGTTTACGGATGCAAACTGTAAGGAGCACGCGCTTTCTATTTCGCAGGCCCAGATCGGGTTCCCCCTTGAGCTATTCCAGAGGTCACTGGTGCCTGCCACCTGATTTCCTCATAGGAGTTAAATGGTATGAGATATTTTGAACGCAACGAAATCGAACAGATTCTGCTACCAGGTCGGGTGATTCAGACTGCCGTCGGCAAAGATGGCCTATCCAAGAGCGAAACGATTACAATGGGGTTCGCGCGATATTCGGCTGAGAGTGGCTCTATGGAACCGCATAACCACGCTGAAGAAGTTGTCTATATTGTTGAAGCCCAAAATGGCTGGGTGCGCTATGGGCCTGAGAAGGAGCAACTGGGAGACCCCGTTCCTTTGGAAGCAGGAATGGTCTTACACAACCCGCCGCTTGAATGGCATGTCTTCGAATATGATGAGGGGGGGTATGTTGACATTATCTTTATCTATGGACAGGTAAGCCAAATACGCCCCGAGGCGATGACTGACCATTGATTTCCCAGGTAGGGTGCCCAGTGGTCCGCCGACCCAAACCCCGCGTCGCCCATAGCCCGGTGGACGGCCGGTTTTTTGGCACTCTACGGCCAAGGTAAACACAACGAGTTGACAATAACTCAGGATGAGCTTCCGTTTTACCCGACTGGAAGCTTCCAACAATGCACAAGTTATTTATTGAAGGAGCACTCTATTCTCAAACTCCAGATCTGTTGAACTAATTCGAAACCTCTATCTCAGCCAAGGTAGGCGGTTCTGTTCAACCCCTAGATAGCAGCGATATGACGGCTACCTACGGGTAAATCTCAGAACAAAGAGTTGACGACAAGACCAGAAGAGGTACGGTTCAAGCTGACCGCTTACTTCTAATTCTGATGCTCTGAGCACAGGCTGATTGTTGACTAGAAGACCCAGCATCACCAAGAGGAGCCTTTTCATTTGTTCCCCCTCTATTCTCTGCGGCAAGACCCCACATTCGGCGTAAATGCTTGCGTCGTTCATCAATGCTCATCTTGTCGTCGGTGGACATAGCTCCCTCGGTAACATTTTCATTTGAGAGAACTATACACCTTCAGCTACATTTTAGATGAATGAATGCGGCTAATCTGAAAGCACTGCTTGGGTGGGGCTGATCTTTCTACTGCCTAGCCCGAATGGTTGTGAGGTCCTGGAATGTTTCTGGAGGTTGCAGTCGAGGCCTAAAGGCACACGGAACCGATAGTCTGCAGCCGCGGCCCACGAGAGGAGTCGGGAGAGAACATCTGAGGCAGGATTCAATGCCTACTCTGGGTCCAAGATCAACAAAAAACGCAGAAAGGAGAGACTGGCGGTCTGGGTTGCGGTGGTGCCTGCCAGCTGACTCATAGCCCAGCGTGGAAATCTGGAAGCGAAACCTCTATGTGATATGGGCCGCCGAATTGGCAGCCGCCGTTGGTTTCTCGGTCGTGATGCCCTTTCTCCCATACTATGTTCAGGAACTGGGCGTCACCGAGCTGCACGAGGTGGAGCTGTGGTCTGGCTTCCTATTGGCCATCCAGGCTGACGGCAAAGGCGTGCCGATGGTGCGCGAGACCTCCGGGCAAGCCCACGAAAGTGTCCCTTCGGGAAAAGTGCGTCTGGGTAAGGGAGAGAAGCGCACCAAGAAAAAGGAAGCGATAGTCACCGGTATCTACACCATTGAACCCAACCCCCGTACTCCCGAAGAGGTCGTAGCCAGCTTTTTCCATAAGGATGAGACGCCAGTTCCCCAAGAACGCACATCAAAGCGTAGTAAACCTCAGAATAAGCAGTTGTGGGCGACCTTGCAGGGCAAAGATGTGGCGCTGGAGCGATTAGCCAGACAGGTCAACAAGCGTGAAGGACGCCACATCGAACATCGGATTGCCTTGACCGATGGGGCTGAAGCCTTACAAGTTCGGGTCTTGAACTACTGCCCCGACTTCACCCTCATCCTGGACTTCATCCACGCCGATGAATACCTCTGGGATGTCCCCAACCGTCTCTTCGACGAGAAAGACCCGCAGCGCACCGCCTGGGTAGAAGCACGAACGCTTGAATGCTATGATTCTGCCACCGCGTGCTCAAGAACCAGGGCTACCCCTTTGAACAAACTTATGGTCATGGAAAGGAACATTTTTCGACCGGATAACAGGAGACAACAAGCCCTGGCAGCTTATATGGATAAACGGGGTAAGAGGAGAGGGAGCAATCGTCCCTGGGACAGCGCCTGCCGTGCTGCGGGCCGCGCTCCGAATCCTCGCAAGGGGGAGTTGCGGCGGTCCGTGGAGACTGTGGCGGGGAGTCACGTCCTTCTAACTTCCCCCAGCAACGCCAGGTAGTTGTCGTAGCGCACGCCGACCATGAGGGTGTTGCTGGAGGTGATGACCAGGCCGCCGTTGCGGCCGGCGTGGTCGATGGCGTGGCGCACCTCGCGGCGGACGTCGGCCGGGTTGCCGGCCACCAGCGTGTCGCAGTCAGCGCCACCGAAAAAGCACAACCGGCCGCCGAACGTGTCCTTGAGCATGGCCAGGTCCATGCCGATGGAGGGCTGGATGCCGTGCCAGGCGTCGACGCCGGCTTCGATCAGCATGGGCAGAATCTTCCAGGTGTTGCCATCGGTGTGTTTGATGAGATAGGTGCCGCGGGTGTGGGCGGCGTCGACCAGGCGCGTGAGGGCGGGCAAGATGAACTGGCGGAAGTGAGCGGGGCTCATCATAGGGCCGGTGGTGCTGCAATAGTCCGAGCCAGGCAGCACGGCGTCGACGCCAATGTCGAGCAAGGCGTTCTGTTCCAGCAGGCTGCGCTCGGTGTAGGCATAGATGGCCTGTCGCACGAAGTCGGGCTGGGTGATGAAGCGCATCAGGAATTCCTCCAGGCCGACGGTTTCTTCATAGGGGAAACTGCCGTCGACGTTGGGCCGGCCCAGGATGAAGTGGGTGCCACCCAGCTCCCTGACGATGTGCTCGGCCACCTCGAGCTGCGAGTCTTCCAGCGGCCGGGGTGCCGGGATGTCGGCGATCGACATGTCGGGGAAGCGAATTTGGATGGCGTGGCCTTCGGTTTCCGGCGAGAAGGCCCACTCGCCGCCGTCCGGCTCGCGCCAGCGATAGGTGCCCAGGAATTCGGGCTGGGTGTACGTCGGCCGACGGGGGGGTACAATGGGCGCAGGCACGACATCCCACTCAAATTTGCGGGCCAGGCCGACTATGTCGCGCTTGTAGCTTTCGACGATCTCGTCGCGGCGGCCCTGCCAAAAGGCCTGATACTCTTTCCATTTGGCGCGATACAGCGTCGGATGCCCGAGCGCCTGCTCGGTGATAGTATAGTCCACGCCGATCTCACCGACCGGCACGCGGTCAGGGGTGACGTGTTCCAGGGCGGCGATGACGCGGCTTTTGGGTTGCACTGAGGGCTCCTGTTGAGTTCAGAAACCAGGCTTTTTTCTTCAAAACCTGGTTTCTCCTGGATTGTACCACGCATGCATGGGCCTGGGCCAGGAGGGCGGATCACTCAGCCGCCCAAAGCCCCTTTCGCCTTTTGGGCAATTCGTTCGAGCTCCGCGACCTGTTCCTGACGCAGATACTCCTGGCGCTCCCCCTTGTTCAGGATACGCTGAACTTTTTCCTTGGCGCGTTCCAACATCCCCTGGCGGTCTTGCTGCCAATCGCCGACCATGCGCCGGTCGGCCAGATCCGGGAAAAAGAGGGTATCGCGCATATACTTGAGCGTGTGATCCTCAGCCAGAAAACTGCCGCCGATGCCGACCCTTTTGATCACATCCAGCCCGATGTGTTCCTCATCTACCATAAATCCGCGAGCGATGTGGTCCAGGCTTTGGCATAGCTCGTAGTCAATGACAATCTGCGCCAGGCTGGCTACCCCGCTCAGGCTGAGTGCGCCCATACCGGCCGACAGAATGCGGCTCCCGGACAGCATGGCCACCGTGGCGCTCAAAGTCTTGTCGATGCCCGCCTGAATGTCTGGGAACTTGGCATCCGCACTCAGCGCGTAGGGGAAAATCGGCTCCGGGTCGCCGTAGTAGCGTTGCAGGTCCATGCATGCCAGGTAGAGCAGAATCGTTTCAGGTGCGCTCTGGCTGGCTGTCGCCCGCCGCATATCCAGAATAGCCGGCCCGCCGCTGTAGCCCGATACCCGCTCCAGCAGGACCCAATTCATGGCATTACAAGCCAACACTTCGGCCGTTTGCACGACCAGGTAGCCGGCCAGGGTCAGGGGAGTCGACGCGCCGAGCAAGGGCATCACCCCGCCAACCCCATAGCCCCGTTTGAGGCCGAAATCTTTGAGCGCGAAGATTATGTCAAAGCCGTGCCTGCCAAACTGGAAGGGCGGCGTTGCGAAAGCCCAACAAGCAAACGGGGGATTCTCTTTCAGCGCCTCCTCGCTGCCGCAGATGACGCGCCCCATTTCCAGAAAGTAGCGGGTAACCTCGGGGCTGTACACTTCGACGAAGTCTGAGTAAGGATAGTGCTCGGCCACAACCTTGAGCGCATACAGGTCGCGTACCATCTCCGGAACGTCCTGCGGTAGAAAGACCGGATGTCCCGTTATCGTGCCGGGCAGGGCATCCACCACGCGACAGGCGTCGGCCAGATCCTGGCGGGTGGCCGGCCGCAAGCAGTCACTCTTTAGATCGTGAGCCAGCATCGCCTGCGAGGTCGCCACCGGTACCACCCGCGCGTCGCGCGGCACACGGTTGCGCCGCAATGGCAAGGTACCCACGTAGCCGTCCACCAGGTTATCCGGATTCCGCATCTTGCCGACGACCTCTTCCGTCACGGCTTCCGGGAACTTAATGACCGCCTTTTCCACCCTGCAACCGAAGCCGGCCAGCAGATCTCTCATGCGCGGGTGGTCGACCCGCACGCCCACGCTGGCCAGGGTATCAACCGCCGAAGCATGAATCAGGTCCATATCGGCTTGAGATAAGACATGCATGGATACTTCAAACATAGCCGGATCATCCTCCTTAGGCAACTATACGAGCATCACGGCGATCAAGGGCAGACTGACCATAGCCGCCAGGGTTGTCCATAAAAGCGCGGAAGCGGCAAACTCCGCATCCGCGCCGTAGGTTTTCGCCATAATCGCCACGGACAGCCCCGCCGGCATCGCCGCTTCGATGACAACCACTTTCGCAAAAAGGTTGTGCCAGCCGAGCAGGGCCAGCCCGGCAGCCACGACCAACGGCACGACCAGCAACCGGGTAAGCGTCAGGCCGGCCAGTTGTCGCCGCCAGGCCACGCCGCGCGAGCGAAGACTGCCGATCTGAGCGCCTCCGACGAGCAGGGCCAACGGTAAGGTCGTGTCGCCCAGCCTTTCAAGGGGAGCGGCGAGCCACACCGGAAAGTCCCAGCCTATCATTGCCCACCCCAGGCCAGCGATTACGCCCAGGATGAGCGGGTTGAACAAGAGAGGACGCCAGTCTTCCAGGCGGCCTCCCTTTAGCTCCCAGATGCCAAGGGTGAGGGCGATGAGCGTTGTGCCGAAGTCATACAGAACTGCATACACAGCCCCCATAGGCCCAAATAGCGCCTCACAGATAGGGATGCCCAGGAAGGCGGTGTTGGCTACCATGATGGAAAACCGAAACGCCGATCTTTGCTCAAGCGCCACACCGGCGGGCCTGGCTGCCAGGCTGGCGGCTCCGTAGCTGAACGCCGGGATCACAATGCCCATAACGATCAACGCCGGAGCCATGCCCAAAGATTGCGGCGTGGCCGTGGTCGCCGTGGTAAAGAACAGGTAGAACGGCAATAGAACTTCAACCACCAGCGCCGAAAGCTGCCTCAGGGTGGCATCGCTCAATGGCCGGATGCGTTCTATGGCGAACCCCAACCCAAAGACAAAAAACACCGTGCTAAAGGCTGTGGTCAATTGTAGAACGGAGTCGGCGCTAATGGGTCACCTCATTCAGGCTTCGCCGATCTGCTGAAGACAGTCCTGGAAGTAGGCACGCCCCTTTGTCACTTCGGCCAAGATCTGATCCGCCGGCACGCCGCCATAATCAACGTTAACATGGCTGTCGTAGCCAATCGACTGGAGGCTGCGAAAGACAGCCGGGAAGTCGATCGTACCCCGGCCGGCCGGCAAGTGGTAGGAATGCGTCCCGTCGTTGTCGGCCAAGTGGACGTACACCAGCCGCTTCTTGAGCTTGGGGATCACCAGGTCCAGATGTTCCTTGGTGGCATGCGTATGCGCCACGTCCAGCAGGCAGCCTGCGTTGGGTTCCCCGGCGTCTTCGATCAGCTTCAACACGCCGTCGCTGGTATTCACCCAATCTCCCACGCGGTTCTCGATGATCAGATTTTGACCATACCTTGCATTGATGCGCGCCATCTGGGCGAACCGCTGGACAGCGTTTTCCCAGAAGCGGCCCCAATCAAACCCCTTAGGTACGCGCACTTGCATAGGCGGCGCCCCGGAATACGGCTCGGTCCCCTTCACGCCTTCGATCTCCGGCGGCATATAGGCGCAAATACACACGTTCTCACACTTCACATCTGCTGCAAACTGAGACAGGCGCTCGTACTTGCGCAGGTACTGCTCTGCGATCTCGGGGTTGGTTGAGAAGCCACCGTTGATCACCCCAATAATCGACGAGAGGGTCATGTAGTTTTCAGCCAAGGTGCGCTTGATCTGATCCGCACGCTCAACGTATTCCCCCAGGTCAATGTCGACGTTGATCTCCAGTTCGCAATGCTCAAAGCCGGCCGAATGCATTTCGGCAACCGCTTTGAGATAATTGTCGAAACTATAGGGAAATCCGTAACGAGTAATAGGATACAGCGCAGCACAACCGATAATCATGATTCCTCCTTAGT